>NZ_JBSFJF010000011.1:0-161249 GCF_053597915.1 Streptomyces sp. NPDC001219
CATCCACGGTCTGCGCGGCCCCGAAGCGGCCCGGCGCGCCACCGAGTGGCTCGAACGTTTTGGGGCGGCGGGGGGCCCGCCCGTTCGCGGCCGCCGGCCCCGGGCCGCAGCAACGCCCCCCCCCGCCCCCTCAACAGGCGCCGCCCCCACCCCCCTCAGCAAGTCCCGCCCGCCCTCACCTCAGTCGTGCCAGGGCCCCGTCACCGCGAACGTCGTCCCCGGCGTATAGCAGTTCACGTACATCGTCCGGTGGTCGGGCGAGAAGGTCACTCCGGCGAACTCGCCCCACTCCGGCTTCTCCGGGGTGCCGATGTTCTGCCGGCCGCGGGCCATCGCGTAGACCTGTCCGCGCCGGGTGAGGCCGAAGACGTGCTGCGCGCCGTCGCCGTCCTCGCACACCATCAGGCCGCCGCCGGGGGCGAGGCAGATGTTGTCGGGGGACTCACCGGGCAGCTGGAGGTCGGTGTCCGGGCCGAAGACGACGACCTGGGTGAGCCGCCGCCTCTTCGGGTCGTACTTCCAGACCTGGCCGTAGTGGTCGGCCGCCGAGCCGTCCTTGCGGTGCGCGAAGCTGGAGATGAAGTACACGCAGGAGCCGCCCCAGTAGCAGCCCTCCAGTTTCTGGGCGTGGGTGATGCCCTGGGAGCCGAAGTCCTGGAAGCGGATCGGGGTCTCGCGGGCGAGCGGGTCGGGGACGTCCACCCAGGTGACGTGGTCGAAGGTGGTGCCCGGTTGCTGGATGGTGGAGAGGTCGGGCACCCCGGGGACGCGCAGCGCCTGGAGGCGGCCGCCGGCCCGCAGTGAACCGCGGCCCCCCATCGGCTTGTTGGGCAGAAAGCGGTAGAAGAGGCCGAACGGCTTCTCGAAGGCGTCCTCGGTCTCGTAGACGACGCCGGTGCCGGGGTCCACGGCGATCGCCTCGTGCTGGAAGCGGCCCATCGCGGTCAGCGGGACGGCTCCGGTGCGCCGCGGGTCGTACGGGTCGACCTCGAAGATGAAGCCGTGGTCCTTGGTGTAGTTCTCCTCGCCGGCCCGGAACTCGGTCTCCTCGCAGGTCAGCCAGGTGTTCCAAGGGGTGGGGCCGCCCGCGCAGTTGGTGGAGGTACCGGCGATGGCGACCCGCTCCGAGAGCACCTTGTTGTCCCGGTCCAGTTCGAGGGCGGTACAGCCGCCCTCGCCACCGGGGTCGTAGGTCAGCTCGCGGACCCGGGGGACGGCCTGGCGGGAGTTCGTACGGTTCTCGTGGTTGCGGACCAGATGGGTGGTGCCGCGGCGGCCGGGCGAACCGGGGAAGGCCGACATGCCGTCACAGTTGCTGGGCACCTTGCCCTCGCCCGAGCGCAGCGGGTCGCCCTCCCGGGACAGGACCCGGTAGCGGAAGCCCCGGGGGAGGTCGAGCAGGCCGTCCGGGTCGGGGACCAGCGGGCCGTAGCCGCGCTGTCCCATGCTCTGGGCGGTCGCGGTGCCCGTGAACAGTTCCGTGAGGCTTCCGGAGAAGGCGATTCCGGCCCCCAGCGCACCGGTTCTTGCCAGGATCTGACGTCGTGTCGCGGACATGGGCAACTCCCTGTTGGCGGACAGGTGATGTGACCCGCTCGTGTGTACCACGCAGTCGGCCCGCCGGGAACCAGCCGGCGGGCATCAACCGGGTGGTGCCCCGTTTCCGCCTACCGGCCGTCGGTCACCAGGGAGCCCGCGTCACGCGCCAGCGCCGTCAGCCGGGAAATCGCCCGGAAGTACTTCTTGCGGTAGCCGCCGCGCAGCATCTCGTCGCTGAACAGCTCGTCGAAGGCCTTGCCGGAGGTCACCACCGGCACCTCGCGGTCGTAGAGCCGGTCCGCGAGGACGACCAGCCGCAGCGCCGTGGACTGGTCGGGCACCGCCTGGACATCGGTGAGGCAGACCGCCTCGATGCCGTCGCACATGGCGCCGTAGCGGCTGGGGTGCACCTTGGACAGGTGGTCCAGCAGGGAGGGGAAGTCGTCGAGCGAGGCGCCGGGCGTGCGGTACGCGGTGCGGGTGACGGTCTCGTCGTCGTACGGGGGCGGGGCCTCGGGCAGGCCGCGGTGGCGGTAGTCCTCGCCGTCGATCCGCAGCGGGCGGAAGTGGGCGCTCAGCCCCTGGATCTCGCGCAGGAAGTCGGCGGAGGCGAACCGGCCCTCGCCGAGCTTGCCGGGCAGGGTGTTGGAGGTGGCGGCCAGCGCCACCCCGGCGTCCACCAGCTTGCCGAGCAGGGTGGAGACCAGGACCGTGTCACCGGGATCGTCGAGCTCGAACTCGTCGATGCACAGCAGCTTGTGTTCGCCGAGCGTCTTGACGGTCTGCTGGAAGCCGAGCGCGCCGACGAGGTTGGTCAGCTCGACGAAGGTGCCGAAGGCCTTGCG
Source organism: Streptomyces sp. NPDC001219 (assembly GCF_053597915.1). NCBI lineage: Bacteria > Bacillati > Actinomycetota > Actinomycetes > Kitasatosporales > Streptomycetaceae > Streptomyces > Streptomyces sp. NPDC001219. Next base: position 2,385 of record NZ_JBSFJF010000011.1, read on the forward strand.
CTCGGCCGGGGCGGGGGTGGCGTGCCACAGGGAGGCGAGCAGATGGGTCTTGCCGACGCCGTAGCCGCCGTCCAGGTAGACCCCGCGCGGGCCGGTGGGGGCCGCCGGCTTCCTGGCGAACCAGCGCCGCTTCCCGCCGCCCGCCGGGGCGCCGCCGATGCCGTCCGCGAAGTCTCTCAGGACCTGTACGGCCTCGGCCTGGCTGGGCTGCTGCGCGTCCGGGATGTAGGTGTCGAAGCGGGCGCCCTGGAAGCGCGGCGGCGGCACCATCTCGGCGACCAGGCGGTCGGCCGGGACCTGCGGGGCGCGGGCGGTGAGCGCGGCGGGCACCGCGTCCCCGTCGGCCGGCGGGCCGGCGGTCGGGTCGGGCTGCGGGGCGGAGGGCTGGGAAGGCGACACAGCCGTCCAGCCTATCTCGTGTGCGGCACCCGCCGGTCCGGTGAGCGAGGCATGTCACACTGCCGCCATGCGACGCCTGTTCCCGCTCCCCGCCCCGTCCGTACCCGCCCCTGACCTCGACAGCGGGGGGACGGGACCGGACGGTTCCACGGACCGCGAGTGGACGCTGGACGAGCTGGCCGACGCCTACGCGTACCCGGCCGAGGACGATCCGGCGCGCTCGGGGCGCAGCGGCTGGCTGCGGGCGAACATGGTGTCCTCGCTGGACGGCGCGGCCCATCACGAGGGCCGCTCGCAGCCGCTGTCCGGCGCCGCCGACATGCGGATCTTCGGGGTGCTGCGGGGGCTCGCGGACGCCGTGGTGGTGGGCGCGGAGACGGTGCGGCAGGAGGGCTACCGGCCGGGCCGTGCCCGGGAGGCGTTCGCCGCCCGCCGGGCCGCCGCCGGCCAGGGCCCGGCCCCCGCCATCGCCGTGGTGACCGCCGGTCTCGGGCTGGACTTCACCCTGCCGCTGTTCACCGAGCCGCTGGTCCCCACCGTGCTGCTGACCGGTGCGGGCGCCCCGGCCGACCGGGTGGCCGAGGCCCGTGCGGCGGGCGCCGAGGTGCTGTTCGCCGGTGAGGGGCTGGGGGTCGACCCGGCCCGGGTGGCCGGGGTGCTGGCCGGGCGGGGGCACCAACGGCTGCTGTCGGAGGGCGGGCCCCGGCTGCTGGGGCAGCTGGCGGCGGCCGACGCGCTGGACGAGATGTGTCTGTCGCTGGCGCCGGTGGTCGCCGTGGGGGACGCGCCGCGGATCATGAACGGTCCGGCCGTCGCGGTGCCGGAGCGGTTCGCCCTGGCCTCGGTGCTGGAAGAGGCCGGGTTCCTGTTCACTCGCTACCGTCGGTCCTGACGATCGGCGGAACTATCTGTTCCGCTTAGCTTCCGTTGGGCACACTAAAAGCCAACAGGTCCCGTGTGGCGACGGGGCAGGATGGTGTCTGTCGGGCGCCGCGGCATGCGGCGCCCCCAAGAGAAGAAGGGCGTCCGTCGTGTTCACGAGCGTATTGATGATCGAGAAGCCTCTGACGCCCGCCGACGTGGAGTTTGTGACCACCCTGCACGGCGATGACCGGATCTCGTTCGTCGTGCTCATGCAGCCGCGGGGCAAGCAGGACGTGCTGCTGCGGGCCATCGACGACGTTGCTCTCGGCGAGTTCGACGACGCCGTACGGGAGGGCGGGGAGCCGGGCGGCGCCCAGGCGGAGGCGCCCGCCGAGCTGGCTCTGGCGCACACCCTGCAGGCGCTGCGCGACGCCGGTTCGGAGGCCGTCGGGCAGGTGGTCGAGGACCATCCGCTGGATCTGCTGCGGTCCATGGTCGACGAGACCGGCGCGGACGAGGTGATCGTGCTGACCACCCCGCACTTCGTCGAGGAGTTCTTCCACCGCGACTGGGCCTCCCGGGCCCGGCACAAGGTCGGCGTCCCGGTCCTCAAACTCTTCTCGCACGCGGCGGACGACCAGCCCCAGGGCTCCGCCGACGGCTGAGGCCCCGCCCGCGGAGCCGGGTCCCGCCCCGTAAGGCCGCGCCGCGACCGGGTGGGTACCCGGCCGCGGCGCGGGTCAGCGGCGGGCGTCCAGGCGCGGGCGGAGCCGGCCGTCCCGCACCTCGGCGACCTCGTCCGCCACGTCCAGATGCGCCGGATCGTGGGTGACCAGCACCGTCGCGGTGGCGCGCTCCCGGGTGAGGGTGCGCAGCAGCGTGAGCACAGCGGCGCCCCGTTCCTGGTCCAGCGCGCTGGTCGGCTCGTCCACCAGCAGCACAGCGGGCTCGTTCATCAGCGCCCGCGCGATGTTGATCCGCTGCCGCTGGCCGCCCGACAGCTGATGTGGCCGCCGGTCCGCCAGCCCCTCCAGGCCGACCGCCGCCAGCAGTTCCCGCGCCCGGGCACGCGCCTTACGGGGCGGACGGCCGTCCAGATGGGCCATCACCTGCAGCTGTTCGGCCGCGGTCAGCGACGGCAGCAGGTTCGGCTGCTGGAAGACCGTGCCGAGGGTGGTGCGGCGCAGCGTCGTCAGCGCGGCGCGGCCGAGGCCGGTGGTGTCCGTGCCGTCGATCACCACCCGTCCGCGGTCCGGGCGGATCAGGGTGGCGGCGACCGCGAGCAGGCTGGACTTGCCGGACCCGGACGGCCCGATCACCGCCGTCAGACCGCCCGCGGGCACGGTCAGCGAGACCCGGTCCAGTGCGGTCAGCCGGGTGTCGCCGTCGGGGTAGGTGAGGGTGACATCGGTCAGTTCGAGGCTCATCGGGCACTTCCCAGGGCGGTCAGCGGGTCCACGGAGGTGAGGCGGCGGACGGCGAGCGCGGCGCCGGCGGCGCCCAGCGCGATCATGATCAGGGCCGGTAGCAGCACGGTCGGCGGATCGAGGACGAACGGCACGGCGCCACCGATCGACGCGCCCACCAGCGCCACCACGGCGGTGCCCAGCCCGGTCCCGGCCACCAGCAGCACGACGGCCTGGCCGAGCGCGTCCCGCAGCAGCGCACCGGTCGAGGCGCCCAGCGCCTTGAGGACCGCGACATCGCCGCTGCGCTGGATCGTCCACACCGTGAAGAACGCGCCGATGACCAGCGCCGAGATGGCGAACAGAAAGCCGCGCATCAGCTGCAGCGAACCGTTCTCGGCGGTGAACGAGCCGATGGCCCGCACGGCGTCGTCGGTGGTGACGGTCTTCGTGCCGAGCTCCTCGTCGGCGGCCGGCAGTGCGGCCGTGCCCGTCGTGGACAGCGCGAGCACCGTCGCTCCCATGGAGCCGTGGTCGGTGCCGCTCCCGCCGGAACCGGGGCCCGCCGCGCCGGCCCGCCCGGAGTCGCCCACGAGCCGCTGCCAGTCGCGCAGCGACGTCCAGACCACCGGCGTGTGGCTGTACATCGCCGGGCCCGACACCGCCGCGACCCGGAACGTCCGGCCGCCCAGCGTCAGCCGCCCGCCGGCCCGTACACCCCCGAGGGACGCGGCGGCCTTCTCGGACAGCACCACCGCACCGTCAGCGACCCCCTCCGGCGCCGGCCCGGACCCGGGCCGCACCCCGAACGCCGAGACCGCGGCGGTCCGGTCCGCCTCGGCCCGGGTCGTCGTGATGCCCAGCGGCTCGGCGTGCCGTACGCCCGGCACCCGCGACCAGGCCCGCACGGTCCGCTCCGGCAGCCGGGAATCGGTGAAGGCGAGCTTGCCGCCCTCGGCGGGCGCCGAGAACACCAGGTGGTCGGCGGGCAGCCCGGTGACCGCCGAGGTGTTCTCCCGGCCCAGGCCCGCCGTCAGGCCCGACAGCAGGCCCACCAGCACCGTGATAAGCACGATGACGGTGCCCATCAGGGCGAACCGCCCCTTGGCGAATCTCAGGTCTCTCCAGGCGACGAACAACGGCTCCGCCCTCTCGTATCGGGGGGCCGGGCCCGCTGCCCGGCGGCTGGTCCCCACCGTCGCCTCCCGTACGGGCCCGCGGCATCGCGCCGGGGAGTGGTCCGCCGGCGCCGAAAGGTGCGCCCCGTGATCAATCCTTCGGTTGATGGCGCGGGGAACGGCGGCCCGTAGCCTGGAGGGGCCGTGACCCAAGAAGACGTGACCGCTCCCTCCCTCACCCCCGTCCTGCGGGCGCTGCGCAGCTGCCTGCATCTGATGGTGGCCGCGCTGCTCGTGCTCGCCGTCGTCCGGGCGGTGGCCGACCGTGATCCGCACGCGCCCGCCGTTTTCGCCGCCGCGGCTGCGCTGTGCGCGCTCTACCTCACCGGCCCCCGGCTGCCCCGTCTGCGCACCTCCACCGGCGCCGCCGGCCTCTGGCTCGCCGCCCTGGCCCTGCTCTGGCTGGTCCTGCTGGCCCTCACCCCGGACGGCGTCTGGGTGGCCTTCCCGCTCTTCTTCGTCCAGCTGCATCTGCTGCCGCCGCGCTGGGGCCTGCCCGCGGTCGCCGCCACCACCCTCGCCGCCGTCACCGGATACGCCTGGCACACCCACGCCCTCAACGTCGGCATGGTGCTGGGCCCCGTGCTGGGCGCCGCCGTCGCGGTCGCCGTCGTCCTCGGCTACGAGGCCCTCTACCGGGAGAGCGAACAGCGCCGCCGCCTCATCGAGGAGCTCACCGCGACCCGCGGCGAACTGGCCGACGCCGAGCACGCCGCCGGAGTGCTCGCCGAACGCGAACGGCTGGCCCGCGAGATCCACGACACCCTCGCCCAGGGCCTGTCCAGCATCCAACTGCTGCTGCGGGCCGCCGAGCGCGCCCTGCCCCAGCGGCCCGGCACCGCCCTCGGTCACGTCCGGCAGGCCCGTACCACCGCCGTCGACAACCTCGCCGAGGCGCGCCGTTTCGTACGGGCGCTCAGCCCGCCCGACCTGGAGGCCGGGTCGCTGCCCGCCGCCCTGGAACGGCTCTGCGCCACCACGGCCCGTGCCTCCGGTCTCGCCGTGCACTGCCAGGTCTCCGGCACGCCCACCGCGCTGCCCACCCCGCACGAGGTCGCCCTGCTGCGCATCGCCCAGTCCGCGCTCGCCAACACGGTCCGGCACGCCGCGGCGGGCCGCGCCGAGCTGACCCTCAGCTACATGGACACCGAGGTCGCGCTGGACATCGTCGACGACGGCGCGGGTTTCGTGCCCACCGAGGTGCCCGCCCCCGGCGCCGCCGCGGTCCCCGGCACCGGCTTCGGCCTCGCCGCGATGCGTGCCCGGGCGCGTGCCCTCCAGGGCACCCTCGCCGTCGAGTCCGCCCCGGGGGAGGGCACCGCGGTCGCCGTCACCCTGCCGTGCGCCGTCGCCGCACCCGAGGCCGCCTCATGACCGGTCCCATGAAGCGCTCGGCCCCGCCCGTCTCCTCCCGGCCGGGCGCACAGCGTGAGCACCGCCACGAGCAGGGCGGCTCCCCGGAAATCCGGCTGCTGCTGGCCGACGACCACCCCGTCGTCCGGGCCGGACTGCGCGCCGTCCTGGAGACCGAGGAGGACTTCGAGATCGTCGCGGACGTCCCCACCGCCGAAGAGGCCGTCGGCCTCGCCGCACGCCTCGACGTGGACGTGGTCCTCATGGACCTCCAGTTCGGTGGCCGGATGCTCGGCTCACAGGCCACCGCCGCGATCACCGCCGCCCCCGGGGCCCCGCGCGTCCTCGTGCTGACCACGTACGACACCGACGCCGACATCCTCGCGGCCATCGAGGCGGGCGCCACCGGCTACCTCCTCAAGGACGCCCCGCCGGAGGAGCTGGCCGCCGCGGTGCGCACCGCCGCCGCCGGGAAGTCGGCGCTCGCCCCCACCGTCGCGCTGCGCCTCATGGACCGGATGCGCGCCCCCGCCACCGCGCTCTCCCGGCGCGAGACCGAGGTCCTCCAGCTCGTCGCCGACGGCCTGTCGAACGCGGCGATCAGCAAACAGCTCTTCCTCAGCCAGGCGACCGTCAAGTCCCACCTCGTCCACATCTACGCCAAGCTGGAGGTGGACTCCCGTACGTCCGCGGTCGCCGCCGCCACCGCACAGGGCCTGATCCGCCGCTGAGCCCCGCGCCGCGCCCGGTGCGGCACCAGGCCGGGGTCCGTGGACCGGCGCTGTCGGTGCCGGGTGCGAGAATCATCCCCAGCACGACGCACGACCAGCACGACCCGCACCACCGCTCGCGACGATCGACATCAGGGAGACCCGCCCATGGCACCCGCCATCCCAGCCTCGATGGACCGGCCGCACTTCATCGGCATCGGCGGAGCCGGTATGTCGGGCATCGCCAAGATCCTCGCGCAGCGCGGCGCGCAGGTGGCGGGCAGCGACGCGAAGGACTCCGCGACCGCCCAGGCCCTGCGCGCCCTCGGCGCCACGGTCCACATCGGCCATGCCGCCGGGCACCTCGCCGAGGACGCCACCGCCGTCGTTGTCTCCTCCGCGATCCGCGAGGACAACCCCGAGCTGGCCGCCGCCCATGAGCGCGGCATCCCCGTCGTGCACCGCTCCGACGCCCTCGCCTCCCTCATGGACGGCCTGCGCCCCATCGCCGTGGCGGGCACCCACGGCAAGACGACGACGACCTCCATGCTCGCCGTCTCCCTCGGCGCCCTCGGCATCGAGCCGTCCTACGCCATCGGCGGCGACCTCGACGCCCCCGGCTCCAACGCGCAGCACGGCACCGGCGAGATCTTCGTCGCCGAGGCCGACGAGAGCGACCGCAGCTTCCACAAGTACGCCCCCGAGGTCGCCATCGTCCTCAACGTGGAGCTGGACCACCACGCCAACTACGCCTCGATGGACGAGATCTACGAGTCCTTCGAGACCTTCGTCGGCCGCATCCGCCCCGGCGGCACCCTGGTCATCGCCGCCGACCAGTCCGGCGCCCGCGAGCTGACCGAGCGGATCTCCGGCCGCTACGACATCGAGGTCGTCACCTACGGCGAGTCCGAGGACGCCGACGTCCGCGTCCTCAAGGTCAACCCCCGCGGCCTGACCAGCGAGGTCACCGTCACCCTGACCAGCGGCAAGATCCTTACCTTCACGGTCTCCGTCCCGGGCCGGCACTACGCCCACAACGCCGTCGCCGCGCTGGCCGCCGGCGTCGCCCTGGGCCTCCCGCCGCACAACCTCGCCTCCGCGCTCGGCAAGTACACCGGCGTCAAGCGCCGCCTCCAGCTCAAGGGCGAGGCGGCCGGTGTGCAGGTCATCGACTCCTACGCCCACCACCCCACGGAGATGACCGCCGACCTGGAGGCCATCCGCGGCGCCGCCGAGGGCGCCCGCGTCCTGGTCGTCTTCCAGCCGCACCTCTTCTCCCGCACCCAGGAGCTGGGCACGGAGATGGGCCAGGCGCTCACCCTCGCCGACGCCTCCGTCGTCCTGGACATCTACCCGGCGCGTGAGGACCCGATCCCGGGCGTCACCAGCGCCCTGATCCTCGACGCGGCGCGTGCCGCGGGCGCCGACGTCACCCCCGAGCACGACCAGGCCGCGGTCCCGGACGTCATCGCCGGAATGGCGAAGCCCGGTGACCTTGTTCTCACCATGGGCGCGGGCGATGTGACCGACCTCGGCCCCGCCATCCTGTCCCGCCTGGGCAGCTGAGCTGAGGAGACCCGGATGCCGTACGAGATCGACAAGCCCGACGAGCAGTGGCGCGCCGAGCTGAGCCCCGCGGAGTACCAGGTGCTCCGCCAGGCCGGCACCGAGCCCGCCTTCGTCGGCGAGTACACCGACACCAAGACGGCGGGCGTCTACTCCTGCCGTGCCTGCGGCGCCGAGCTCTTCCGCTCCGGCACCAAGTTCGAGAGCCACTGCGGCTGGCCGTCCTTCTACGACCCGAAGGACTCCGACGCCGTCGAGCTCATCGAGGACCGCTCCCACGGCATGGCGCGGACCGAAGTGCGGTGCGCCCGCTGCGGCTCGCACCTCGGGCACGTCTTCGAGGGCGAGGGCTACCCCACCCCCACCGACCAGCGCTACTGCATCAACTCGATCTCGCTGCGGCTGGTGGCCGACGAGGAGTGAGCGGCGGGCCGGACGGTCCGCCGCCGGCCCCCGCCCGCGGGCGCCGAGCCGGCGGTCCGTGGGCGGGCGGCCCTGATCCGGCCGCCGCGGGCGGCCGGATCAGCGGCAGGTGAGGACGGGGTTGCCCCAGTCGGCGTGGTCGGAGTCGTTCCCGTTGCCGCCGTCGGTGACCACGAGCCGCAGCCGGCTGCCGCCGGTGAGGTCGGCGGTGAGGCGCTGGGCGGCCTGGTCGACCGTCATCAGCCCGCTGTCGGCGACCTTGGTGCCGTCCCGGTAGACCTGGAAGACCACGGAGCCGTTGGCGCCCACCTCGTCGTCGAGGCCCACGTCCACGTTCAGGGCGGTGCAGTCGCCGCCGAGTTCGTAGGTGATCTCGCTGTAGGCGTGCGCGCCCAGCCCCTGGGAGTAGGGGGTTCCCTGGATGGTGAGGGGGTGTCCGTCGATGCTGCTGTCCGGCCTGATCGGCGCGAAGCTGTACTTCTGGGAGGTCCACGGCCGGGCGGCCAGCGGCACGGCGTGGCCGGCCGGCGGCTTGTCGTCGGGAGCGGGGCGGGTCGGGTGCGACGGCTTCGCCGGTGACGGAGGCCGGGCGCTCGGGTGCTTCGAGGCCTTGCTGTGGCTGGGGGAGGGGGACTCCGAGGGCGAGGCGGAAGCGGTCGCGGAACGCCCGGGGGACGCCGTCGGCGGCTTGCCCGGGGCGGGGGCCGAGGCGTGGCCGGAGCGTCCGGGAGCGCCGTCCGCGGCCTCGTCGCGCGTCGGGCCGAGCAGCGGGCCGACGGTCAGGGCGGTGCCGGCCAGGACGGCCACGCCGGCCGCGAGGAGTCCGACACGGGCGGGGGAGAACCAGGACCGCCGGGCCCCGTCCCCGTCGGCGGCCGGGGCCGTCCCCAACGGGGGTGTGGCGGCGGTGGGTTCGCCACCGGTGGGCCGCTGCGCGCCGTCGGCGGGAAGGGGGATCTCGCCGGGCTGGCGGGCCAGCCAGGACGCGAAGTCGTCGCGCAGCTCGGTGTTACGGGACGTGCGGTGCCAGGCGACGGCGGTGTCGCGGACGGCCGCCAGCAGGCTGTGCCGCCAGACCGGATCGGCACCCCTTCCCGACGCCGGGGAGCCTTCCCCCGGCTCCGAGCCCTCTCGCAGCACCCGGTCGATGGCCTCCTTCGCCAGATCCGCCGAGGCCTGGGAGGAGCGGCAGCAGTTCCGGGCGTAGGCCAGAACCGCCGCGTAGTGCCGCTGGTGGAACTCGTTGAGGGCCTCCTCGGCCACCCGGGCCGGGCCGTCCGGAGCCGGTGTGCCGAACGGGCCGCCCGCCGCCCGGCCACCGCCCGGGGCTGCCGCACGAATGCGCCGCACCAGCTCGGAATCGGACGGTGCGGTCCCACCGACGGTCTCGAATTGCTCTTGCATGGTGGGCTTCAGACCCTTCAACGTCCTGACGGGCCATGAAAATATCGCACGACCCGGACGGTTCCGGCGGCCGGTCCACCGCCGGCCCGCGGGGACGGGCGGCCCCCGCGGGCCCGCCCGTCACCCCGGCACCACGATCGCCGTCACCACCAGCCCCGCCCCGATGAGCCACCGGCCGTTGAAGGAGGTGAGCTCCGTACCGTCCACCACCGGCCCGGGGACCAGGAGTTGGGCGGTGAACGAGGCGTCCGTCGGGTCGAGGGTGAGCAGCGCCTCCTCGAAGTCGAGCCAGCGGTGGGTGAGCGGGTACCACGCCTTGTAGACGCTCTCCTTCGCGCTGAACACCAGACGGTCCCAGCAGACATCGGGCTGCAGGGCGGCCAGCCGGCGGAGCTGGACACGCTCCTCGGGGAGGGTGACGAGATCGACCACCCCGGGGTCGTTCACGGGGAGATGGGGCTCCGCGTCCAGGCCCACCGTCCGTACCTCCGACGCGCGGGCCACCGCCGCCGCGCGGTACCCGGCGCAGTGCGTCATGGCGCCGACCACGCCGGCCGGCCACTGCGGCTCCCGGTGGGGGCCGGGGAGCAGCGGCGCGGGGGCGAAGCCCAGCTCGGCCAGGGCCCGGCGGGCGCAGCCGCGTACGGTACCGAACTCCCGTTGGCGCTTGGGCACGGCGTCGGCCACCTGCGCCCACTCCTCGGGGAACATCTCGGACAGCGGTGCGTCGTCGAAGGCCTCGGCGGTCCGGACCGGGGCCGGCAGCAGCTTGTCGATCATGCGGGGCTCCCGGTGGTGCCGGAGGCGGCGGTGGCCGGCAGGGGGAGGATCTGGACCGGGCGGCCCGGCACGGCGGAACGGCGCTGCCATTCCCGTGGATAGCCGAGCGACACCTCCTGGTGCGGGACGCCGTCCAGCGTCAGCAGCCGCGGGATGTGGAGGTGGCCGTAGACCACGGAGGCGGCACGGAAGCGGCGGGGCCAGTCGGCGGTCGTCTCCGTACCGCACCAGAGCGCGAAATCCGGGTACCAGAGGGGGTCGGTGGGCTCGCGCACCACCGGCCAGTGGTTGATCAGCACGGTCGGCAACTCCTCCGGCAGGGCCGCGAGCCGGGCCTCGGTGGCGGACACCCGGGCCCGGCACCACGCCTCCCGGGTCGGATACGGGTCCGGATGCAGGAAGTGCTCGTCGGTGCACACCACCCCGGCCTTCTCGGCCCGGCGGAGCGCCTCCTCCTTGGACGCCGTCCCCGGCTGCCGGAAGGTGTAGTCGTAGAGGAGGAACAGCGGGGCGATGACGGCCGGACCGCCGGCGCCCTCCCAGACCGGATACGGGTCCTCGGGCGTCAGGACCCCCAACTCCCGGCAGATGTCCACCAGATGCTCATAGCGCTCCACCCCGCGCAGCTGCACCGGGTCCTGGGCCGGGGTCCACAGCTCGTGATTGCCGGGCACCCACACCACCTGGGCGAACCGGCTGCTGAGCAGCGACAGCGCCCAGCGGATGTCGGAGACGAACTCCCCGACGTCCCCGGCGACCAGCAGCCAGTCGTCGTCGGACTCGGGCCGCAGGCCCTCGACGATGTCGCGGTTCTCCTTGTAGCGGACGTGCAGATCGCTGACGGCCACCAGGCGGCCGCGTCCGCCGCCGGACGGGGTGCCGGTGGCGGCGGGTCCGGCGGTGCCGGGCGCGAGGGCGCGGATCTCGTAGCTCATCGTCGAAGTAAAGACGGTGCGGGCGCGAGAGTGAAGCGCGGACCGCGGGCGGAGGTGCGGCGCGTCACCGGCCCGGCGGCGGGGGCGCCGGCCGGCTGTCGGCCCCGGAGGCGGCGCCGCCGCGGCGGATGCGGGTGGCCAGCCACAGGTCGAAGCGGTCGTCGGGGTCGTCGAGGCGGCGGCCGGTGAGGTCCATGGCCTTGTCCAGGCGGTTGCGCACGGTGTGCCGGTGGACGCCGAGCCGACGGCTGGTGGCGTCCCAGGCGCCGCCGGTCTCCAGCCAGGCCGCGAGGGTGGCGAGCAACTCCTCGCCGTGGTCCGCGAGATCGAGCGGGCCGAGCACGGTGTCGGCGTAGCCGTGCAGCGTACGGCGGTCGCCCAGGCCGAGCAGCAGCCGGCTGGCCTGGCTCTGCCGGGCCTCGGCGGGCTCGCCGCTCGACCGGCTGACGGCGAGCAGCCCGGTCGCCTGGCGCAGCGACACCCGTACCGCCTCGGGAGCGGTGGCCGGGCCGATGCCGGCCGGGCGGTGCGGCGCGAAGCGGGCGAGCACATCGCGGATGTCCAGATCCTCGCCGACCACCGCCTCGATCACCGCCTCCGGTGCCCCGTCCACGACCCGGACCAGGCCACCGGGCATCGCCAGCGCCAGATCGGCGGCCATCTCCTGCGCGGCGCCGTCCGCCGCCCCGGCCCCGGTGCCCGGCGCGGCCGAGCCCGTACGGCCGCCCGCGTCGTCCCCCGCCGCCACCACGACGCCCCGCACCCGCTCGGCCGTCAGCCCCACCGCACGCAGCATGTCCCGGGCCGGTTCGGGGGCCGGGTCCTCGTCCGCCAGCAGCTCCGAGAGCAGCACCGACCTGCGGCGGCGCTCCGGTTCGTCGCGGAGGTGCCGGCGCTCCAGTTCCAGGGAGAGCAGCGAGACCAGCCCGGGGACGACCGAACGGGCGGCGTCGTCCGGGCGGCCGGTGAGCAGCAGCAGCCCCCGCAGCCGGCGCGCCCCCAGCGGCTGTACCTCCAGCTGCCGCCCGGCGGCGGTGCTGGAGGCGCTGCCGCGCAGTCCGCGCGCGGCGACCCGTTCCAGCAGGTCCCTGGCGTGGTCCGGCGGCGATTGGGGCGCCCGCTCACTGGCCGCGAGCAGCCGCCCCAGCGGGTCGAACACCGCCGCGCCGACCCCGGTCGCGGCCGTCCACTCCGCCAGCATCGGCCGCAGCCCGTCGCCGGTCGCCGCGGCCGTCAGCCGCCGCTGGGTCGCGAAGGCCCGCTGGAGCAGCTCGCGCTGTTCCTCGGCCCGTGCGTCGAAGACCGCCTTGGTGACGGCGATGAACGGCACCCCGTCCGGCACCGTCAGCAGCGGCAGCCCCGCCTCCTCGGCCGCGGTCACCAGCGGTTCCGGCGCCTCCTGGTAGGGCAGCCCCCGCCCCAGCCCGAGCGCCAGACAGACCGCCCCGCCCTCGGCCACGTCCCGGACGTACGCCCGGCAGGCGGCCGGTTCCTCCGGCAGCAACAGGCCGATGGTCATGAGGAGTTCGCCGCCCTGCAGCCACTTTCCCGGCGACGGCAGATCCGAGACCGTCGCCGCCTCGACCGTGCGGGCCAGCAGCGGCGGCGGCACGTCGTAGGTGGCCGACAGCGCGAGATCGGGCCGGGCGAGCAGGTCGGAGAGGTGCAGGGGCATAGACACAGTGTCCAGCAGATGGTCCCGCGGTGGACGGTCGGGCGAGCGTCGCTGTGCCCCGTTATGGTCGAGGAGTGTGGGAGCGGGGGACCGCCCCGCTCCTCGACCCGACGAAGGGACGTGAGCGCGGTATGCAGGCGGCGTTTCTGGTGGCGTCCGAGGGCACCGAAGAGGTCGAGCTGACCCGGCCGTGGCGGGCGGTGACCGAAGCGGGCGGCGGCCCGACCCTGGTCTCCCCGAGCGCGGGCAAGGTACAGGCGTTCCACCATCTGGACAGGGCGGACACCTTCCCCGTCGATCTGACCGTGGACGAGGCCACCGCCGCGGACTTCGACGGTCTGGTGCTGCCCGGCGGGGTGGCCAACCCGGACGCGCTGCGGCTGGACCGGCGGGCCGTGGCGTTCATCAGGTCCTTCTTCGACGCCGGGAAGCCGGTGGCCGCGATCTGCCACGCGCCGTGGACGCTGATCGAGGCCGGCGTGGTGCGGGGCCGCACGCTGACGTCCTGGCCGAGCCTGCGGACCGACATCCGCAACGCGGGCGGCACCTGGGTCGACGAGCAGGTCCGGATCTGCACCGCCGGACCGAACACCCTGATCACCAGCCGGCGGCCGGGCGACCTGGAGGCGTTCTGCGCGGCCTTCGTCGCGGAGTTCTCGCACTGACGGGGTGACGTCGTGACGCGGTGACGTCGTGACGCCCCCGCGACCGGCGGGCGGACCGGGGACCGAGGCCCCCGGTCCGGGCGACCGCCCCGCGCCGGCCCCCGCGCCGCACACGCTGTCCCTCAGCCCTGCTACGGCCCGAGGACGACCGCCGACTCCGGGGGCAGACGCAGCACCCCGTCGGCATCGGGCAGCGTGGCCGCGGGCCAGCCCGCCAGCGCCGTCAGGTCCGCCCCGCCGTCGACCGGGACCGCGGCCGTGGTGTCGTGCGCGAGGTTGACCGCCACCCGCAGCGGGCCGCGCCGCAGCAGGAGCCAGCGGGCCTCCTCGTCGTAGTGGACGGCGGTGTGCCGCGGGTCCGGATCGGTCAGCGGGGGCAGTTCACGGCGCAGCGCCAGCAGGGTGCGGTGCCAGGCCAGCAGGGCGGTGTGCGGCTCCCGGGCCGGTTCGGTCCAGTCCAGGACGCAGCGGTCGCGGGTCGCCGGGTCCTGCGGGTCGGGCCAGTCACCGGCGTCCCCGGTCCACTCGTGCGCGGCGAACTCCCGCCACCGCCCTTCCCGGACCGCCGCCGCCAGCTCCGGGTCCGGGTGATCGGTGAAGTACTGCCACGGCGTGGTCGCGCCCCACTCCTCGCCCATGAACAGCATCGGGGTGAACGGCGCGCACAGCACCAGCGTGGCGGCGCAGGCGAGCAGACCGGGGGAGAGCCCCGCGGCGAGCCGGTCGCCGAGCGCGCGGTTGCCGATCTGGTCGTGCGTCTGCGCGTAGGCCAGCAGCCGGTACGCGGGGGTCACCCGCAGGTCGAGGGGTGCGCCGTGCCGGCGGCCGCGGAACGCGGAGTGCGTACCGTCATGGAAGAAGCCGCCGGTCAGCGTCTTGGCGAGAGCGGTGAGCGGGGCCCGTGCGAAGTCGCCGTAGTAGCCCTGGGATTCGCCGGTGAGCGCGGTGTGCAGGGCGTGGTGGAAGTCGTCGTTCCACTGGGCGTGCACCCCGTGTCCGTCGTGCGCCCTGGGCGCGGTGGTGCGCGGATCGTTGAGATCGGACTCGGCGACCAGGAACAGCGGGCGCCCCAGTCGCCCGGCCAGCGCGTCGACGGCGGCGGACAGCGCGGCCAGGAAGTGCGGGGAGCGGTCGTCGTGCAGGGTGTGGACGGCGTCCAGCCGTAGTCCGTCGAGCCGGTAGTCGCGCAGCCAGGAGAGCGCACTGCCGAGGAGGTAGCCGCGCACCTCGTCGGAACCGGGGGCGTCGAGATTGACCGCCGCGCCCCACGGGGTGTGATGGGTGTCGGTGAAGTACGGCCCGAACGCCGGGAGATGGTTGCCGGACGGGCCGAGGTGGTTGTGCACCACGTCGAGGACGACGCCCAGCCCGTGCCCGTGCGCCGCGTCCACGAACCGCTTCAGCCCGTCCGGCCCGCCGTACGGTTCGTGCACCGCCCAGGGCGCGACCCCGTCGTACCCCCACCCATGGGTGCCGGGGAACGGGCAGACCGGCATCAGGGAGACATGGGTGACGCCCAGGTCGGCGAGGTGGCGCAGCCGTGCGGCGGCGGCGTCGAAGGTGCCCTCGGGGGTGTAGGTCCCGATGTGCAGTTCGTAGAGGACCGCACCGGGCAGGGGGCGGCCGGGCCACGGATGCCGCCAGGCGAACCGGTCGTGCGCGACGACCGCGCCGGGCCCGCCGGGACCCTCCGGCAGCCGCACGGCCCGCGGATCGGGCAGCGGCGGCCCGCCGTCCAGCCGGAAGGCGTACCGGTCCCCGTCGCGGGCCGGTGCCTCGGCCCGCCACCAGCCCGCGCGCACGGGGTCACGCTCCATCGGGACGGCCGGCTCGGCCGCCCGGCCGCCCGCCCACTGGAGCGCGACCCGCCCGGCCTCCGGCGCCCACACCTCGAACAGCACGGCCGTCCTCCTTCGTTCGGTCCGGTGCCCCGACGAAAGCACGCCGGCGCACCGCCCGACACCCCGACGTGGCGAGTCGGGCCGACATCGCGCCATGCGCTGGGCCGTTCCGGCGAGGCGGCCCACCCGGCCGCGGCGTCCCCGTGCACCCACCTCGCCTGGACAGCGGCTCGCGGTGGCCCGAGAATCACGGCATGACTTCGCTCGAGTTCCCTGCGCGCCCGGCGCGGCCGTCGGACGCCGACCGGGAACGTGCCCTTGATCTGCTGCGCGACGGCGCGGCGCAGGGACGCCTGTCCCAGGACACCTTCCTGCGGCGCCTGGAACTCGTCCTGACCGCCCAGCAGCAGTCCGAACTCGACCTGGTCACCGCTGACTTGGACGACCGCGGCAAGGTCCAGGGCACACTGCTGCGAGTGGTGGGCCGGGTGTCGGCCTTCCACCTCCGGGTGCGCCGCGCCTGGCGTACCGAGCGCCTGCCGAAGCTGCTGCTGCCCGAACCGGGCCCGCTCCCGCTGCTGATAGGGCGGGCCCCCGGCTCCGGCCTGCGCCTCAACCACGAGACGGTCTCCCGCGCCCACGCCGAACTCCGCAGCGCCGGCAACGGCTGGCTGCTGCGCGACCTCGGCTCCACCAACGGGACCTGCGTCAACGGCCGCCGCGTGGTCGGCGAGGTGCCGGTCGGCCCCGGGGACCACATCACCTTCGGACAGGTGGACTACGTCCTGACCCAGCGCTGAGGCGAGCGGCGGGGCCGGGATCTCGGCCCGCCCGGAACCGTGGCCGGATACCGGCGCCCGGACCCGCCCCGCTCAGTGCTGATGCAGCCCCCGCCCCGCCAGCGTCAGAAACGTCTCGCCGACCGCCTCCGACAGGGTGGGGTGGGCGTGGATGTGGTGGGCGACATCGGCGGGTTCGGCGTCCCAGCCCACGATCAGCTGGCTCTCCGCGATCATCTCCGAGACGTGCGGCCCGACGAGATGGACCCCGAGGACCGTGCCGGCTGCCCCGCCGCCCGCGCCGTCCGCCGCCGCGATCACCTTCACCATGCCGCCCTGACCGTGCACCATGCCCTTGGCGGTGGCGGCCAGCGGCAGGGTGTTCACCTTGATGTCCAGGCCGCACGCGCGCGCCTCGGCCTCGGTCCGGCCGACCGAGGCGGTCTGCGGCGAGGAGTACGTCACCCGCGGCACGGTCGCGTAGTCCACCGGCCGCGACGGCAGCCCGGCCAAGGTCTCGGCGACCAACAGGCCCTCCGCGAACGAGGCATGGGCCAGTCCCGGGGAGGGCGGCGGCAGCAGATCGCCGACCACATGGATGCCCGGCACGGCGGTCTCCAGCCGTGACCAGTCCGCCGGGGCGACGAACCCCCGCTCATCCGGCGTCAGCCCGGCCGCCGCCAGGTCCAGCCCGTCCGTCACCGGGGCCCGTCCCACCGCGACCAGTAGCCGCTCGGCCTCGACCACCGTCTCCTCGCCCTTCGGGGTGCGCACGGTGGCCCGCACGCCGTCCGGCAGCAGCTCGGTGCCGGTCAGCGTCGAGCCCGTACGGACCGTGATCCCGCGCTTCTTCAGCCCGCGCGCCAGATGGCGGCCGACGTCCTCGTCCTCCATCGGGAGCAGCCGGCCGGCCGCCTCGACCAGGGTGACCTCCGCCCCCATGGAGCGGTGGAAGGACGCGTACTCGACGCCGATCGCCCCGCCGCCCAGGACCAGGACGGATGCCGGAAGCGCGGCAGCGAACAGCGCGTCGTCGCTGGTCACCACCCGTCGGCCGTCCGCGGCCAGACCCGGCAGCAGCCGCGGCCGGGAGCCGGTGGCCAGCACGATGCCGCGCCGGGCGGTGAACTCCCCGGCGCCCTCGATCCGGACCGTACGGGGCCCGGTCAGCCGCGCCGTGCCCTTGACGACCCGTACGCCCGCCGTCCGCAAGTGCCCGGCCACGCCCTGGTGGTTGCGTTCGACGAGGGTGTCGCGGGTGGCCACCAGGGCCGGCCAGTCCAGGGAGTCGACGGTGGCCTTGACGCCCCACCGTTCACGGGCCTCCGCGATGCCGTCCACCAACTCCGCGGCGTGCAGCATGGCCTTGCTGGGCACGCAGCCGCGGTGCAGACAGGTGCCGCCGATCAGGTCGCGTTCGGCCAGCACCACCCGCAGTCCCAGGGACGCGGCGCGCAGCGCGGTGCTGTAGCCCCCGGTGCCGCCGCCGACGACAAGGACGTCCGTCGTGTTCACGTCTGTCTCGCTCATGCGGTCAGACTCCGCCCACCTGCGGTGATGAGTCCAAGGCAATGTTTCCATGGAGGTGATGAAGAACCTTCATACGGTGAGGTCTGCGGCGATGCCCGGTGGCGTCGCGGCAAGAGGGGGCCGAGTGCGCCGGGAGGGGCGGGCATGAGTCTGCGGCAGATGGAGTACCTCGTGGCGGTCGTCGAGGAGGAGTCCTTCACCCGCGCCGCCGAGGCGCTGCACGTCACCCAGTCCGCGCTCTCGCACCAGATCAAGGCGCTGGAGCGGACGGTCGGCGGCCCGCTGCTGGAGCGGATGGCGCGCGGGGTGCGGCTGACCGCGATGGGCCGCGCCTACTTCCCGCACGCCCAACTCGCCGTCCGCAGCGCCCGGCAGGCCCGCCGGGCCGCCCTCGCGGCGGGCGGCGCGGAGAGCGGAGAACTGCACCTCGCCACGGTGCACGCCCAGGCGGTCGGGGTGCTCCCGGAGGTCTGCGCCCGCTGGGCCCGCGCCCGTCCCGGCGTCCGTCTGGTGCTCCATGAGTACGCCACCACGGAGGAGTTGGAGGACCAGATGGCCCGCGGGGTCGCCGATCTGGCGCTCGGGCCGCGCCCCCGGGACTGGCCGGGGCCGGTCACCGTCGTGGGGGAGGAGCGGATGGTGCTGGTCGTACCGCACGGTGACCCGCTCGCGGCCCGGGAGTCGGTCCGCCTCGCGGAGCTGGCGGACCGCCCGTGGGTGCGGTGCAGCCTGGAACCGGTGGTCGAGGGGCGGCGCTGGCTGGACCGGGAGTGCGAACGGGCCGGTTTCACCCCACGCACCGCGGTCCGCACCCAGCACAGCTCCACGGCCGTCCGGATGGCGGCGGCGGGCGTCGGGGTGCTGCTCACGGCGGCCCATGAACTCCGCGGCGCCGACTGTGCGGCGGTGCCCACCGATCCGCCCTGGCGCCGCGAGATCACGGCCTTCTCCCGGGTCGAACCGACCGGCGCGGCCGCGGAGTTCACCGAGCTGCTGCGCACGGCGGGGAGCGCCGAGCCGAGCCGCGGCACCTGAAACCGGCAGTCCGTCACTCGCGGACGAGCAGTGCCACCGGCGACTCCGCCAGCAGCTCGCTCAGCCGCACCACCGCGCCGCCCGGCAGCTCGCGCCCGGTCAGCCGCTCGTGCCAGGGGCCCTCCGGCGGCAGCCGCAGCCGGGTGTCCCACCAGCCGCCGGTCTCCACCAGCCGCAGCGACAGCCGGGTCACCACCGTCAGCACCCGCCCGCCGCGGCAGAACGCCACACAGTGCTCGGCCGCCGGGCCCTCTCCGTACACCGGCTCGTACGACGCCGTGGCGCCGAACCACCGCGGACGGTCGCGCCGCAGCCGCAGCGCCGCCGCGGTCAGCCGGAGCTTCTCACCGGACAGGTCGCGCGGCGGACTCCCGCCGTCCAGCGCGGTGAGCAGCTCGGGGCGGAAGCGGGCCGGCCGCCGGTTGTCCGGGTCCACCAGCGCGGCATAGCCGGCTTCGGTGCCCTGATAGAGGTCGGGCACGCCCGGCATGGTGAGCTGCAGCAGCGCCGCGCCCAGCACGTTCGCCCGGACGAACGGGGCGAGTTCACCGTCCAGCACGGCCAGCGGCGCGGCCAGGGGACCACAGGGCCCGGTGCGGACGAACTCCTCGACCGACTCCTCGTAGCCCGCGTTCCGCTCCGTCCACGAGGTGCGCAGCCCGGCCTCCCGCGCGGCCTTGAGGACCGCGGGCACCACCCGCTCCGCCGTGTCGCCGCCGTCCGCCGCCCCCAGGCCGAACGCGGTCTGCCAGGCCAGCCACGACACCATCGGGTCCGGCGGGCCGATGCCGTCCGCCCCGCCCGCAGTGGGGCCGCAGACCGCCTCCTCGGCCAGCGCGCCGAGCACGTCCCGCCAGCGGTCCGGGCACTCCGACAGCACCGCGATCCGCGCCCGCACATCGGCGCTGCGCTTGGTGTCGTGGGTGGAGAGCACCGTGCCGGCCAGCGGCCGGTCGCGCTGCAGCCGGGCGCAGTACGCGTGGAACGCCTCCGGGGGGAGCGCCGGTTCCCCCGGGTCACCGCCCACCTCGCAGGCCGACAGCAGCACCGGATAGCGGTAGAAGGCGGTGTCCTCCACGGATTTGGCGTGCAGCGCGGACGCGGTCTGGGCGAACCGCGCGGTGAAGTCCGCGCAGTCCGTGCCGTCGTCGTCCGGGCCGTCGGTCAGCCGGCCGAGCGCCAGGTCGCGGAGCAGATCCACCGCGCGCGCCTCCTCGGGCACCCGGAAGGCGGTACGCGCCTGGGCCGCCGCAGCGTCCAGCATCTCCGCGTCCCGCCCGGCCCGCGCCGGATCGGCGGCGTAGGGACGGTAGACCGGCAGCCGCACCAGCAGCTCACGGAGCGCGTGCCGCAGCGCCCAGGTGGCGTGGTCGCCCGGCTCGGGGGCGCGTGCGCTGATCCGCGCCGCGGTCCGCACCAGCCGCTCGACCTCCGCCGCCAGGTCGTGGGTGACGACCTCGTACGCGGCGCGGCGCACCGTCTCCTCCCAGTCGCCGCCCTCGTCGGCCAGCGGCGTGACGAAGTCCCGGTAGTGGGAGAACAGCCGTGCGGAGCCCTGCGGACAGACGAACAGTCCGTCGATGTGCCGCAGGGCGTCATAGCCGGTGGTGCCCGCGCAGGCCCAGCTGTCCGGGAGCCGCTCGCCGTCGGAGAGGATCTTCTCCACGACCGTCCAGCGGCCGCCGGTCCGCTCGTGCAGCCGGGCCAGATAGCCGCCGGGGTCCACCAGACCGTCCGGGTGGTCGATGCGCAGCCCGTCGATGACGCCCTCACGGATCAGCCGCAGCACCGTGCCATGGGTCGCCTCGAACACCTCGGGGTCCTCGACGCGCACCCCGATCAGCTCCGAAATGGTGAAGAAGCGGCGGTAGTTCAGCTCGCTGCGGGCCAGCCGCCACCAGGCGAGGCGGTACCACTGGGCGTCCAGGAGGCGGGCCGGCGGCAGCTTCTCCGTACCGGGGCGCAGCGGGAAGACGTGCCCGTGATAGCGCAGCACCTCGCCCTCGACACGGAAGTGCCGCATCTCCTCGCCGATCCGCCCGCCGAGCACCGGCAGCAGCAGCCGTCCGCCGTGCCCGGCACCCCAGTCGATGTCGAACCACCGTGCGTACGGGGACGCCGGGCCGTCGCGCAGCACCTGCCACAGCGGCCCGTTCAGCGACAGCGGCTCCGGCACCGCCATGTGGTTCGGCACCAGGTCGACGACGAGCCCGAGGCCGTGCGCACGGGCGGTGGCCGCCAGGGCCCGCAGCCCCGTCTCACCGCCCAGCTCGGCCCGTACCGCCGTGTGATCGACCACGTCGTAGCCGTGGGTGGAGCCCGGCACCGCCTCCAGTACGGGCGAGAGGTGGAGATGGGAGATGCCGAGCGCGGCCAGGTGCGGGACGGCCCGCTCGGCGGCGGCGAACGGGAAGTCCGGCTGGAGTTGCAGCCGGTAGGTGGCGGTCGGTGACGGACTCGAGGGCTGCCTCATGGGAACACCCGTACCCCGCTGACGGCCCGCTCCCGCATGGGTGTGGTGGTTTCCTCCGACGGAGTGGGTTCCGGGCGTGCTGACGTTCGTATGTCCGGCCCGTGGGGCGCGCGGCGGACCGCCGGATAGCGTCGGCCGATGACCGCTGCCACCGCCGCCCTGGGCCGGGTGCTCGCGCTGGGCGGGCCGCTGCTGCCCGTCGTCTCCTTCCTCGGCCGGCTCCCCACCGCCATGTGCCAGTTCGGCAGTCTGCTGCTGGTGGCGGAGACCAGTGGCTCGCTGACCACAGCGGGCCTGGTGGGCGGTGCGCTGGCGGCGGGTCAGACGGCGGGCGGCCCGCTGCTGGGCCGGCTCGCCGACCGGCACGGACAGCGGACGGTGGTGCTGGCCGCCTGCTGGTTCGACGCCCTCGCCGTGACCGCACTGGTGCTCGCCGCCCTCGCCAGGACCGGGACGCTGCCGCTCGCCCTGATCGCGCTGCTCGCCGGTGCCGGGGTGCCGCAGATCGGGCCGCTGGCCCGCACCCGGCTGGTGGCGCTCGCCCGTCGCGCACGGGCCGACGACCGCCTGGTCCACACCGCGCTGTCCTTCGAAGGCACTCTGGACGAGGTGTCGTTCGTGCTCGGTCCGGCGCTGGTCGGGCTGTCCGCAACGGTGGCCCACCCGGCCGTGGCGCTCGCCTTGGCCGCGCTGCTGCTCGCGGTCTGCGGTTCGGCCTTCGCGCTGCATCCCACGGCCGTGGCGGCGCGGCCCACGGATGCCGGGGCCGGGCCGTCCCCGGACCCGTCCGTTCCGGCCGCCGTCCCCGAGGGCCGCCGTGGCCGCCGCCGCGTCACCGGGCGCGCCCGGCTGCCCCGCGCGGTGCACGCCATGCGCGCCTCGATGGCGTTGCAGGGCGCCCTCTTCGGCGCCTGCCAGTCCGGCATCACCGCGCTGACCGCGGACCTCCACCGGCCCGCCCAGGCCGGGCTGGTCTATGCCGCGATGGGGGTGATGAGCGCGGCCGCCGGGCTGTCGCTGGCGCTGGTGCCCGCCCGGATCGGGCTGCCCGCACGCTGGCGGGCGGCCGCCGTGGCGCTGATCGTGCTCTCCGTGCCGCTGCTGTTCGTCCGGTCCCTGGGGGCGCTCTACCTGGCCGTCGTGGTCCTGGGCGCGGCCTTCGCCCCGCATCTGATCACCCTGTTCGGCCTCACCGAACGGCTGGTGCCGGCCGGCCGGCTCGCCGAGTCGATGGCCTTCCTGACGAGCGCGGTGGTCGGCGGCCAGGCGCTGTCCCTGGCCGCCTCCGGCCGCCTCGCCGAGGCGTACGGCCCGTCCGCCGCCTTCGCGGTGGCGGTCGGCGCCGCCGTCCTGATCCTCGGCCTCGCCCTGACCACCCGGCGCACGGAGCCCTCGTCCGCGCCGCTCAGGCCGGCCGCTGCAACACCATGAGGCTCCGCCCGATGAGCGTCAGCCGGTCGCCGGCCTTCACCTTGGCGCCGCCGCCGTCCGCCACCGCCCGCGGCCGGTCGGTGTCCACCACGACCTGCCACTGCCGGCCGAGGTGCTCGGGAACCCTGAACTCCTTCTCCTGGTCGTGGGCGTTGAACATCAGCAGGAACGAGTCGTCGGTGACCGGCTCGCCCCGCGGGCCCGGCTCGGAGATCGAGCTGCCGTTGAGGAACACCGTCAGCGAGTTGGCGTGCACCGACTGCCAGTCGCGCGGCCCCATCTCCTCGCCGCCCGCGGTGAACCAGGCGATGTCGGACAGCTCGTCACGGGCGCCCTCCACCGGGTGCCCCTGGAAGAACCGCCGCCGCCGGAACACCGGATGGTCGCGCCGCAGCCACACCATCTGCCGGACGAACGCCAGCAGCGCCCGCTGCTCCGCGTCCTCGTCCGCCGCCGCGTCCGCACCGTCCGGCCCGTCCGCTTCCGTGCCGTCGGGCTCCCCGGCGCCCCCGCCCCGCCCCGGCTCCGGCCAGCGCACCCACGACAGCTCGTTGTCCTGGCAGTAGGCGTTGTTGTTGCCGCCCTGGCTGCGCCCGAACTCGTCCCCGTGGCTGAGCATCGGCACGCCCTGCGACAGCATCAGCGTGGCCACGAAGTTGCGCATCTGCCGGGCCCGCAGCCGCCGCACCCCGGGATCGTCGGTCGGCCCCTCGGCACCGCAGTTCCAGGACCGGTTGTGGCGCTCACCGTCCCGGTTGTCCTCGCCGTTGGCCTCGTTGTGCTTGTCGTTGTACGCCACGAGATCGCCCAGCGTGAAGCCGTCGTGGCAGGTCACGAAGTTCACCGACGCCAGCGGCCGGCGCCCGTCCTCCTGGTAGAGGTCCGAGGAACCCGTCAGCCGGGACCCGAACTCCGCCAGGGTGCGCGGCTCGCCCCGCCACAGGTCCCGCACGGTGTCCCGGTACTTCCCGTTCCACTCGGTCCACAGCGGCGGGAAGTTCCCCACCTGGTAGCCGCCCTCACCGACGTCCCACGGCTCGGCGATCAGCTTCACCTGGCTGACCACCGGGTCCTGGTGCACCAGGTCGAAGAACGACGACAGCCGGTCCACCTCGTGGAACTGCCGGGCCAGCGTCGCCGCCAGATCGAAGCGGAAGCCGTCCACCCGCATCTCCTGCACCCAGTAGCGCAGCGAGTCCATCACCAGCTGGAGCACATGGGGGCTGCGCATCAGCAGCGAGTTCCCGGTGCCGGTGGTGTCCATGTAGTACTGCCGGTCCTCCGACAGCCGGTAGTAGGAGGCGTTGTCCAGCCCCCGGAACGACAGCGTCGGGCCCAGATGGCTGCCCTCGGCCGTGTGGTTGTAGACCACGTCGAGGATCACCTCGATCCCGGCCTGGTGCAGCGCCCGCACCGCCGTCTTGAACTCCAGCACCTGCTGCCCGCGGTCACCCCAGGACGCGTAGGCGTTGTGCGGGGCGAAGAAGCCGATGGTGTTGTAGCCCCAGTAGTTCGTCAGCCCCGCGTCCACCAGCCGGTGGTCCTGGACGAACTGATGCACCGGCATCAGCTCCAGCGCGGTCACCCCGAGCTTGGTGAGGTGGTCGATGACCGCCGGGTGCGCCAGCGCCGCATAGGTGCCGCGCAGCTCCTCGGGAAGCTCCGGGTGGCGCATCGTCAGGCCCTTCACATGGGCCTCGTAGAGCACCGTCTCGTGGTACGCGGTGCGCGGCGGGCGGTCGTCGCCCCAGTCGAAGTACGGGTTGACCACCACCGACGCCATGGTGTGCGGCGCCGAGTCCAGGTCGTTGCGGACCTCGGGGCGCCCGAAGTGGTAGCCGTAGACGGCCTCGTTCCAGTCGATCCGGCCGCTCATGGCGCGGGCGTACGGGTCGAGCAGCAGCTTCGCCGAATTGCAGCGCTGCCCCTGCTCCGGCTCGTACGGACCGTGCGCCCGGAAGCCGTAGCGCTGCCCCGGCATCACCCCCGGAAGATACGCGTGCCGCACAAAGGCGTCGCTCTCGCGCAGCTCGACGGCGGTCTCCGAACCGTCGTCGTGCAGCAGACACAGTTCGATGCGGTGCGCGGCTTCGGAGAACACCGCGAAGTTGGTGCCCGCCCCGTCATAGGTGGCACCCAGCGGATACATCTGTCCCGGCCAGACCTGCATGGGTAGACTCTTCCACTTTCTCGTCGGGCGCTGCGGCGACTCCACGGCACACATCCGCGGAACGGCTTCGACATCCTTCCCCCCGTTCGCCGTAACGTGTCGCACACCCAGGGTTTTACGCGAGATTGCCGCTGAATGGTGGCAACTGTCGCGATGTCGGATCGTCCTACCGGTCGTGCCGCCGGGTCCCCGGCGCCGGTGCGTCACCGGCACAGGCACCGGGCGCAAATACACCACACATGACGCCTATGTGCCCGAGTACAACAAATGCGCCCGGTTCGCCAGCGACAACCCGGCCAACCACGGAGCCCGAGGCCGTCGGCACCCGTCGGCACCCGGGTCAACGGCCGGCCGCCGGAACACCCCATCGCGTGGGCCGGCCCCGGGGTCCCTCACCCCGCCCCGGACGAGGACCGGGAGGCGGCGCCCCCGCGCGGCGGGGTCTCCCGCTGGTCCGAGGCGGTGTCATGGCTATGAATCCGCTCACTCCGCCCGCGCGCTCCGGCGACAACCGGCAGTATGGACAAGGGGAGTTGGCAACCGACTCGATCCATCCTGCTGCACCGCCTCCCGCGCCGCAGTAGTCTGCCTTGATCGTTGGCACGGGGGTTCGGAAGGCGGTGGCAGGTGAGCGGCGGGCTGGAGTTGCCCCCTGGTGACGAGAGTCATGAGGGCCATGAGGGCGGCTCCGTCGACGCACCGCCCGGCGCGGTGTCCCTGGCACGGCCGCTGGAGATCGGTGCTGAGCTGGACTGGGGCGCCGATGCCTGGAGCGAGGTGCGCACCCGCGCCCGCCGGGCCGGCCGCGCCTACATCTGGCTGAATCTCGTCGAGCAGCGGCTGCGGGCCGTCGTCGCCGCCGTCCTGCGGCCCATCTACGAGCCGGTGCACGGCGACGAATGGGTGGTCGCGGCGGCCGGCCCGGCCGGTCAGGAGTGGGTGCAGCGCGCGGTCGCCGTCCGCGAGGTCAGCCGCCGCAAGGGCTACCTCCTCGATCCCGCCGACGACAACATCGTCAGCTTTCTGACCCTTCCGCAGCTGCGCGAACTGATGGTCCAGCACTGGCCCTGCTTCGAGCCGTACTTCGACGACCGCCGCGACGTCGAGCTGGCCCTCGACGAACTGGAGGTCGCCCGCAACATCGTCTCCCGCAACCGCGCCCTGTCCGAGACGGTGCTCGCCCAGGCCGAGCGGGCCTCCGCCCGCCTCCTGGACATACTCGGCTCCGGCGTCGGCACCCGGATCTCCGGGCGGCTGCCCATCGACGCGGTGGAGGACCTGGTCGGCGACCGCTACGCCGACGTCATCGGGGTGCACTCCGACCGGGTGCGCCTGCAGCGCCAGCTCCCCGCCGAGGACCTCTTCGGCGACGCCCGCCGGCTCGACGCCGTGGGGATAGGGCTCAACCTCCTGGTGCAGAACTACTCGGGCCGCCGCCTGGTCCGGCTCGCCGAGTCCGGCTGCCGCGTCCGGCTGCTCTTCCTCAACCCGGCCAGCAGCGCGGTCCGCCGCAGGGAGCGCGAGATCGGCCTGAAGAAGGGCGAGATGAGCCGCTCCATCGAGATGAACATCCTCCATATGCGGCGGGTGCGGGCCCGGCTGCGCGACCCCGGCGCCTTCGAGATCCAGGTCTTCGACGAGACCCCCCGCTTCACCGCCTACCTCGTCGACGGCGACGGCCCCGACGGCGTGGCCGTCATCCAGCCCTACCTGCGCAAGAGCCGCGGGATGGAGTCGCCCGTCCTCGTCCTCCGCGGCGGCGGCCGGGAGATCGTCCGCCAGGACGCCCGGGACACCCGTGACGGTGACCACGGTCTCTTCGAGACCTACCGGGAGGAGTTCGAGAGCATGTGGGCGGATTCGCGGCCGGTGTCCTGAACGGGGCGCCGTCCCCACTCCGTCCACGGGGCGCCGCCCCCGCCCGGGACCGTGCGGACCGTGCGGCCGGTCGATTGTCAGTGGTGCGTGCGACAGTGGGCGGGCAACGGGGAAGTACCACCGAAGGAGGCCGCATGAGCGGGCGGAGCGAGTTCCTCACCGAGAGGTGCGCGCCGGGCGAGTGCGAGGCCGAGCGAAGCGAGGTATCGGCATGAGCTGGCATCAGGAGCTGCTGGTCAGCTTTGACCTGGAGACGACGGGCACCGACGTCGAGCGGGACCGCATCGTCACCGCGGCGCTGCTCCGTCTGGAGGGGGACGGCCGCGCCGCGGCGAAGCTGACCTGGCTGCTCGACCCGGGGGTGTCGATCCCTGACGAGGCGGCGGCCATTCACGGCATTTCCACCGCATATGTCCGGGAGCACGGCCGTCCGCCGGCGACCGCGATAGAGGAGATCACCGAGGCGCTGGCCGATGCCCTGCGCGCGGAGATCCCGCTGGTGGTGATGAACGCGCGCTATGACCTCTCGCTCCTGGACCGCGAGTGCCGGCGCCACGGCCTGCGGACCCTGACCGAACGCCTCGGACACGCCCCCGCGCCGGTCCTCGACCCCCTCGTCCTGGACAAGCACGTGGACCGCTACCGCAAGGGGAAGCGCGCCCTCCAGGCGCTCTGCGCCCACTACGGCGTCCGGCTGGACGGCGCCCACGAGGCGGGCGCCGACGCGGCGGCCGCGGCCGGGGTCGTCCGGCGCATAGGGGAGAAGTATCCGTCCGTCGCCCTCCCGTCGCCCCGCGCGCTGCACGCCCTCCAGGAGCAGGCGGCCGCCGAGCAAGCCGCGTCGTTCCAGGAGTATTTGCGGCGCTCCGGCGACCCGCGGGCGATAGTCGAGCCGGCCTGGCCGCTGATCCCGCACCAGGCCGGCGCCTGAGCGGGAGCGAGCCGGTCCGGCCCGTTGGGGCCCGGTCCGTCAGGCCGCCCCGTTCAGAAGGGATACCACCGCACCGTCGCGTCCTTGTCGCGCAGTGAGGCGATCCTCCGCCGGAACTCCCTGAGTGCCGCCGGGTTTCCGGGCGCGTGCTGGGACACCCAGGCGCAGCTCGCCGTCTCCCGGGACCCGCGCAGCACGGCGCAGCCCTCCCAGTCCCGTACGTCCCAGCCGTAGACCGACACGAAGCTGTCGTAGGCGGCGGCGGGCAGCCCGTAGCGGTCGCGGCTCAGCGCCATCACGACCAGGTCGTGTTCGCGCAGATCGGAGGAGAAGGTCTCCAGGTCGACCAGCACCGGTCCGTCCGGCCCGACATGCACGTTACGGGCCAGCGCGTCGCCGTGGACGGGACCGCGCGGCAGATGCGGCTCCAGGGCCGTCGCGGCCGCCGCGAAGGCGTCCCGCCGCCCGCGCAGATACTCCGCGTCGGGCGCCGACACGGCGTCGCCCGCCAGCCGCAGCCAGCGCTCGACGCCGCCGAGCAGTTCGCGCCGGGGGAGTGCGAACGGCGGCTCGGGCAGTGCGTGCACGAGCTTCAGCAGCGCGGCGAGATCCTCCGGCCCCGCGGGGCGGACGGCCTCCGGCAGCCGGCGCCAGTAGGTCACGGGATGGCCGTCCGCCAGCGTCGCCACGGGCTCCGCGGCCCGTACGGCCGGCACGCCCTCGGCGGCCAGCCACTGTGCCACGCGCAGTTCCCGCTCGGCCCGCTCCAGGAGTTCGGCGCTGCGGCCCACCCGTACGACCGGCCCGTGGTCGCCGAGGGCGAAGACGGCGTTCTCGCCGAGTGAGAGCAGCGCGGCCTCGGCCGCCGCCTCCGGGTGCCCGGCCGCGGCCAGCACGTCCCGGGCGCGCGCCTCCGTGAAGGCGGCGGGGCTCGGTTCGGTCATCGGAGTGCCTCCTGCGGTGCCGGTGAGCGACCAGTGTCGCAGGTCGGCCCCGGGGGCCCGGCGGCGTTCCCGGGGCGGGAACGCCGCCGCGGAATCGGCCGGGGACCTTGACGGGGATGCCGGTCGTCACCACGATGACGGCGGCCGGGCACGGCCGGCCGGGGGAGAGGGGGAGCGATGGCAGCAGTGCCGACGGCGGGGACCCACGGCGCCAGACCGTCCGGAACGCGTCGCGGGGAACGTCTCCGATGACCCTGGCGACCGCACCCCGGCGGTCCACCGCACCGGCCGCCGGCCGCCCGGCCCGGCCGCGGCGTGACCTGGGCGCCTGGTTCCTCGTGCTGCCCGCGCTGCTGCCGATCCTGCTGCTGAGCGTGGGCCCGCTGCTGTACGGGATCGGGCTGGCGTTCACCGACGCCCAGTCGGGCCGGACCCAGGCCACGCGGTTCGTGGGGCTGCTGAACTTCTCCGACCTCTTCCAGGACGCGCTGTTCTGGGACTCGTTCCGGATCGGCCTCCTCTGGGCCTTCGGTGTCACCGTCCCGCAGTTCCTGCTCGCCCTCGGCCTGGCCCTGCTGCTCCATCTCGATCTGCGGCTGCGCTGGCTGGCCCGGGCGCTGGCGATCATCCCGTGGGCGATGCCCGAGGTCGTCGTCGGCATCATGTGGCGGCTGGTCTACCACCCCGACGCCGGTGTCCTGAACGAGACCCTGCGCGGCCTGGGCCTGTCCGGGGCCGGTGACGGCCGGGACTGGCTGAGCGGACTGGCGACCGCCCTGCCCGCGGTCATCGTCGTCGGCGTCTGGGCCGGGATGCCGCAGACCACGGTCACCCTGCTGGCCGGTCTCCAGAACGTGCCGCGCGAACTGCACGAGGCCGCGTCCATGGACGGCGCGGGCGCCTGGCGCCGCTTCCGCACCGTCACCTGGCCCGCCCTCCGCCCGGTCGCCCTCGCCGTCACCGCCCTCAACTTCATCTGGAACTTCAACTCCTTCGCCCTGGTCTTCGTGCTGACCGACGGCGGCCCCGGCGGCCGGACCAGACTGCCGATGCTGTTCGCCTACGAAGAGGCCTTCCGCTACGGGCAGTTCGGATACGCCGCCACGATGGGCCTGGCGATGGTCGCGGTGATCTCGGTGCTGCTGGCCGTCTATCTGGCCGGCCGGCTGAAGGGGGACGACGACCGGTGAACGCCATCCACGGGGCCGGCGGTGGCCGGCACGGCACCGCCCCACACGGCGCGGAGAGCACCGGCCGCCCCCGCAGCAGGCCACGGCGCACGGCCACCCCACGGCGCACCGCCACCCGCGCCGCCCAGTACGCCGCGCTCCTCGGCTATCTCGTCTTCCTCGCGTTCCCCTTCCTGTGGCTGCTCTCCACCGCCTTCAAGCCACCACGGGAACTGGGCAGCATCCACCCCACCTGGATTCCCGAGGCGCCGACCCTGGAGAACTTCCGGCAGGCCTTCGCCCAGCAGCCACTGCCGGCGGCCGCGGCCAACAGCCTGCTGGCCGCGGCGGTCTCCGCGCTGCTCGCGGTCCTGCTGGCGACCCCTCTGGCGTATGTCCTGGCCCGCTTCCGCGGCCGCCTCGCACGGGCGGCCACCGGCTGGGTCGTGGTCAGCCAGGCCTTCCCGCTGGTGCTGGTGATCATCCCGTTGTTCCTGATCCTGAAGGGGCTGCACCTGGTGGACTCCCGGACCGGTTTGATCATGGTCTATGTGGTGTGGTCGCTGCCCTTCGCCCTGTGGATGCTGACCGGCTACGTCCGCGCCGTGCCAAGGGAGTTGGAGGAGGCGGCGGCGGTGGACGGCGCGGGCAGGCTCCGTACGCTCGTCTCGGTCACCGCTCCGCTGCTCGCGCCCGGCATCGTCGCCACCGCGCTGTTCGCCTTCATCACCGCCTGGAACGAGTTCTTCTTCGCCCTGGTCCTGCTCAAGTCCCCCGAGAAGCAGACGCTGCCGGTCGTGCTGACCCACTTCCTCGGTGCCGAGGGCGCCGCCGACCTCGGTCCGCTCGCCGCCGCCGCGCTCCTCGCCACCCTCCCGAGCCTGCTGCTCTTCGCCGTCATCCAGCGGCGCATCACCGGCGGGATGCTCGCCGGGGCGGTGAAGGGCTGATGCGCCACGACCACGGGAACGGGCGCCGCCTGACCCGGCGGGGGCTGCTCACGGCGGCGGCCGCGCTGCCGGCCGGGGCCCTGCTGCCGGGCTGTTCCGGCCCCCGCCGCCGGACGGCCGGCGGCCCGGTCACCCTGCGCTTCCAGTCGCCGGCCTGGCAGCAGGACTCCGTCAGGGCCAACAAGCAGCTGGTCGCCGCCTGGAACGGACAACACCCCGACGTCCGGGTGCGGTACGTCCAGGGCGCCTGGCCCACCGTCCACGACCAGCTGCTGACCTCCTTCGAGGGCGGCGAGGCCCCGGACATCATCCACGACGCCTCCGACGACCTCGCGGACTTCGCCTACGGCGGCGACCTCGCCGACCTCACCGCCCTCCTGCCGGCGCGGCTCCGGCGCGACATCCCGCAGCGGAGCTGGGAGACCGGCACCTTCGACGGCCGGATCTACGGCATCCCGTTCCTCCAGGAGCCCCGGGTGCTGATCGCCAACCGCGCGAAGCTGCACCGGTCCGGCGTCCGCGTCCCCACCCCCGAACACCCCTGGACCTGGGACGAGTTCGCGGAGGCCGCCCAGCGGCTGACCCGCGGCAGCACCTACGGGGTCGCCTGGCCGCTCAAGGAACCCGTCTCCGCCACCCTCAACCTCGCCCTGTCCACGGGCGGCCGGATCTTCCACCGCCGCCGCGACGGCAGGGTGGAGGTGCGCTTCGACGCCGCCGACCAGGTGGTCCCGCGCACCCTCCACGACCAGGTCAACGTCGACCGCAGCGCCTCCCGTACGACCCTGGGCATGGGCGGCTCCGACCTCCTCCCGGGCTTCTTCGCCGGGCGCAGCGCGATGGTGCCGCTCGGCTTCTCCTACCGCCAGCAGATCGCCCAGCAGGCGCCCAGGGGCTTCGACTGGACGGTGCTGCCCGCTCCCCGGGGCACCGTTCTGGAGCAGGGGGTGAGCCCGCAGACCCTGTCGATCGCCGCGGACTGCCCGTACAAGGACGAGGCGATGGCCTTCATCGACTTCTTCCTCAGCCCGCCGAACATGGTCCGGCTCGCTCTGGGCGACTGGATGCTGCCGACGGGCCGGGAGGCGCTGCGGGACCCGGCGCTGCGGACCGCCGGACACGACTGGGCGACGGGCACCGCATTGGCCGGCACGCTGCGTTCCGCCCCGGCCCGGTCCGTCCGCGGATACCCGGAGTGGAAGGACAAGATCGCCACCCCGGGTCTCCAGGAGTACTACAGCGGGGCCATTGGCCTGGACACCTTGCGGAAGCGGCTCGTCGAGGACGGCAATCTGGTCCTGGCCCGCTATCAGCGCTGAAGCGCACGGCATGCAGGGGGCGGCCGAGAACGGCGGGCCCGCCTTCCGGGACGTTATGGGATGCCTCTTCGGTATACCCAACTGGCCCTGTTTCCTTGCTTATTGAAGGCAGCCGAACACGTTGCGCGACCGGAAGTGCGAGGCCGGACGCTTCCCTCGTCCGGCCCCTCGTTCACCGTCGCATCACCGTCCATTGCGGGTGTGTAAACGGAGTTGAGTCACCCGGGTTCAACTCCGGGGTCGCTTTGACCACTTCTGAAACATTTCCCATTTCAGGGGCCTTGTTGCTTATCTCACACGACCGGGCTGGCCTTGAATTGAACTCATCAATCAGACAGGGTTTCGAGCCAGCCCGACGCAGATCTTCCGGTCTGTGCGGGCTATTGCGCAACGCTTTCCCCCCACACCACGAACGAGGAGAATCCTCGCAATGGCTCACAAGCGTTCCAGCAAGAAGCGGCTCATCACGGCGATATCCGCCGCCGTCGCCGCCACTGGTATCGCCGCCGTCACCGCGGTCACCGCGGGCGCGTCCCCGGCCGCCGAAGGCAAGATCTACGGAGCCGAGGCCAAGGGCGCCGTCAACGGCAGCTACATCGTCATGATGAAGAAGTCGATCCGTACGACGCAGAGCGGCGACCTGGCCGACAAGTACGGCGGCGAGGTCAAGCGGAACTACTCCTCCGCCATCGACGGCTTCTCGGCGACCGGCCTGAGCACCGAGGAGGCCAAGCAGCTCGCGGCCGACCCGGCCGTCGACAAGGTCGTCCAGAACAAGAAGTTCCACATCAGTGAGGCCCAGGCCAACCCGCCGTCGTGGGGCCTGGACCGCATTGACCAGGAAGACACCAAGGGCGACAAGAAGTACAACTACCCCGCCAGCGCGGGTGAGGGTGTCACCACCTACGTCATCGACACCGGTGTCCACATCAAGCACAAGGACTTCGGCGGCCGCGCGTCGTACGGCTTCAACGCCATCGACGGCAGTGACAAGGCCGAGGACGACAACGGTCACGGCACGCACGTCGCGGGCACCATCGGCGGTACCGAGCACGGTGTCGCCAAGAAGGCCAAGATCGTCGGCGTGAAGGTCCTCGACGGTGAGGGCTCCGGCACCACCGAGCAGGTCGTCGCGGGCATCGACTGGGTCACCAAGAACCACAAGGGCCCCTCGGTCGCCAACATGTCGCTCGGCGGCGGCGCGGACGAGGCCCTCGACGCGGCCGTGAAGAAGGCCATCGACGCCGGCGTCACCTTCGCCGTCGCGGCGGGCAACGAGTCCTCCGACGCGGGCCAGGGCTCCCCGTCGCGGGTCAAGGAAGCCATCACCGTGGCCTCCAGCACCGAGGACGACAAGCAGTCCGACTTCTCCAACTTCGGCAAGGTCGTGGACCTCTACGCCCCCGGCTCCGAGATCACCTCGGACTGGAACGACGGCGCCACCAAGACCATCTCCGGTACGTCCATGGCCACCCCGCATGTCGTCGGTGCCGCCGCGGTCTACCTGGCCGGTCACAAGGACGCCAAGCCGGCCGAGGTCGCCAAGGCCCTGACCGACGGTGCCACGCCCGACAAGATCTCGAACCCGAGCGAGGGCACGCCCAACAAGCTGCTGAAGGTCGTCGAGTAAGCACCTCACGTCCTCAGCTTTACCCGCCGGCCGCCGCGCTCGCCCCCACGGGGCGCGGCGGCCGGCGTCGTTGTGCGCTCTGCGCCCCGTCCGCATTCCTTGTCCGCGGCCGGCGGGCGGCCACGCGTAGACACTGTCTACTCCCATGCGGTAGACAGGGTCCATGAGCGATCAAGAGGCGGGCCTGCGCGCCCGTTTGGTCCAGGCCGGCATCGACCTGCTGACCGAAGAGGGCGTACAGGCACTGTCGTTGCGGGAGATCGCCCGCCGGGCCGGGGTCTCCCACGGCGCTCCGCGGCGCCACTTCCCCACCCATCTGTCCCTGCTGTCCGCCATCGCCCGCCAGGGGTTCGCCGACCTGTCCGACACGGTCGCGGCGCACCTCGACGACCACCGGGACGACCCCCGCGCCCAGCTGATGGCGCTGGGCCGCGGCTACCTCGACTTCGCGCTGAACCACCCCGGCATGTTCGAGCTGATGTTCCGTCACGACCTGCTGGAGAGCAACCAGCTCGGCCTGCGGGAGACCAGCCTGCCGCTCTTCCGGGTACTCGTCGGTCTCGTCTCCCGGGTGCGGCCGGGGTCCGACGTGCCGCCACCGGTCGTCGCGGGCGCCCTGTGGAGCAACCTGCACGGCATCGCCCAGCTGTGGCGCTGGGGCAGCCTGCAACTCGCCACCGGGACCGACGAGGTCGAGCCGCTGCTCCGGGCCGCGCTGGACGCCCATCTCGGACCGGAGGGCCGATGACCACCCGACGCCGCCAACGCCTCGTCCTCACCGGCAGTGTCACCGGGGCCGTGATCGTCGCCCTGGACGGCACCGTGCTGACCGTGGCGCAGCCCGCCCTCCAGCGGGACCTGCACGCCTCGTTCGGGCAGGTCCAGTGGACCAGCACCGGCTATCTCATCGCCGTGGCCAGTCTGTTGGTGTTCGCCGGACGGCTCGGTGACCGCTACGGGCACCAACGGCTCTTCGCCCTCGGCATCCTGGGCTTCGGCGCCACGTCGGCGGGCATCGGCCTGGCCTCCGGCGCCGGCTGGGTGATCGGACTGCGGGTGGCCCAGGGCGTCTTCGGCGCGCTGCTGCAGCCGGCCACCCTGGGGATGCTGCGCGCCGCCTATCCTCCCGACCGGCTCGGTATGCCGCTCGCCCTGCGGACCAGCGCCATCGGGCTGGCGGCCGCGGCCGGCCCGGTACTCGGCGGCGCGCTGGTCGCCCAGTGGGGCTGGCGGTCCGTCTTCTTCCTCAACGTGGTGCCCGCATGCCTGACCGGCGTACTGGCACTGGCCGTTCGCCTCCCCGCCCCGGAATCACCGACGACCTCCGCGAGCACGGCCGGCGCCACCGGCACCGACGCGACCACGGGGACCACCGGCGGCAGTCGTATCACCACCACCCGACTCGACCTGCCGGGCGCCTGCCTCCTGGCGCTGACCCTGGTGGGTCTCGTCCACACCCTCGTCGCCCTCCCGGAAGCGGGCTGGACACCGGCGACCGCACTGGGCGCGGTGGCGGCCGTGGTCGCCTGCGGGGTCTTCGTCCGGCACGAACGCCGCACCACGAGTCCGCTGCTCCCGCCCTCCGTGATCGGCTCGACGGCCCTCGCCCCGGCCCTCGCCGTGCTCCTCTCCGCATCGGCGGCCCTGTTCGGCGCGCTGTTCATCAGCACCTACTTCCTCCAGGACGTCCTCGCGATGGACCCGTTGCAGTGTGGTCTGCGCGTGCTGCCCCTGGCCGTGCTGATGGTGCTGAGCGCCCCGGCCTCGGCCGTACTGCAGCGCCGGTTCGGCCCCCGCCGGACGACCGTCGTGGCGATGGCCCTCCTCGCCCTCGGTGTCCTCGTGCTGTCCCAGCTCGACCGGACCTCGACGGCACCGGCCATCAGCGGCGGATTCCTCCTGCTGGGCGCCGGCTTCGGCACGGTCATGGTCACGGCGACCGCGGTCATCGTGCGCCACGCCGCCGCGGAGCACGCCGGAGTGGCGGGCGGCCTCCAGCAGACCGCCATGAACGTCGGCCCGACCCTGGGCGTCGCGATGGCCACCATGCTCATGACCCTCATGGCCCCCACCTCCGGCGGCCACGCACCTGGCGGCGGACCGCACTGGAACGGCGCTGCCTTCCTCTCCGCGATGAGCCCCACCCTCCTGACCCTCGCGGCCCTCGCCGCGACGGGCGCCCTGGCCGCGGCCGCGCTCCCCGGCCGCACGGCCGACACCGGCTCACCACGGCAACGGGTGACGGGCGGCCACGACCCCGAAACCACCGAAGCGGGGGCCGGGAAGGCCTCCTGACGGGCACTCCGGAAGGGAGCTGCACGTGCGAGTCGCCGCATGCGTGCGTCACCTCAGGTGTTCGTCATCCCGGGCGCGAGCCATCCCATGCGCGAGTCGAGCCACCCGCATTCGAGTTATCCACAGGAGGAATCCTCCGGAACCACGCCGGGCGCCACCTCCCCTACCGTCGGCGACATGCACGGAGGACTGCCGTTCATCGGCATCAGCACCATCGTCTACGGCCTGATCGGACTGCTCACCGTCATGGTCAGCGCCATCCGCAAGACAGGGGGAGACCGACTTGCACACCATCACCGTCATCGTGCCCGCACACAACGAGGAGGAGGGACTGCCGGCGACACTGGAGTCCCTCGCCTCTCAAACGGTCCGGCCTGACCGGATTCTGGTCGTGGACGACGCCTCCACCGACCGTACGGGGGAGGTGGCGGCGGCACACGGAGTGACCGTGCTCCGCCCGCCCCGCAACCTCGGCAGCAAGGCCAAGGCGCAGAACTACGCCCTGCCCCGGTGCACCACCGACCTCGTCCTGGCCGTCGACGCGGACACCGTCCTCGCGCCGGACTACATCGAGACCGTCCTGCCCGTCTTCGACGACCCCGGCGTCGCGGTCGCCGCGGGCACGGTCCGCACCCGCCACACCCGCACACTGTGGGAACGCGGCCGCTCCACCGAGTACCTCTTCGGCTTCCACTGGCACCGCCCCATCCAGGCCCGCGCCAACAGCCCCATGGTGTGCTCGGGTTGCTGCTCGGTCTTCCGCCGAGACGACCTGATGGCCTTCGGCGGCTTTCCCGAACGGACCATCGTCGAGGACATGGACTACACCTGGTCCCAGCAGATCGCGGGCAGACGCGCGGTCTACGTCTCGGACGCCGTCGCCCTGGCCGCCGACCCGGAAGACCTCACCTACCTCCGCAAACAGGTCTGGCGCTGGATGGCCGGCTTCTGCCAGAACGTCCGCCTCCACCTCGGACAACTCATCCTCCACAAACCCCTGCTGGCGCTCTGGGTCCTCCTCGCCCTCCTGGAGATCCTCACCGCGCCCCTGTGGTGGGCGACGCCCTTCCTGGTCGCCGCCACCACCGGCGCCTCACCTGCCCTCGCCGTCGCCTGGTGGGCCGGCGCCGAACTCCTGCTGACCCTGCCACCCCTCCTCTACGCCGCCCACCGCCGCAAACTCCCGCTGCCCACCGTCCTGTTGAACATCCCCTGCGTCTACGCCACCAAGGCCGTCAACCTCGTCTACGCCTGGAAGGCCCTCATCGTCGAACTGCTTCTGGTCCCTCTCCACCTGGCACGGGGACTCACGGTGTACGAGAAGGGCCGGGCCGATACCGCGCCGGCCCGGACGGCGCTCGCAGGCGGCTGACACACCACACGACCAGGACGGACGTTCCGGAGCGGCCCCACCCGGCATCCCGCCGTGGCAGGAGGGGAGGGGCCGCCTCGCCCGGCAGCGCCGCTGTCACCGCGACCCTGATCAGCCTCCGTCGTCCACGCAGGAGTCGATCCAGGTGCACAGTTCGTCGAGGGCGGCCTCGGCGCGTTCCCTGTCCCCGGTGATGAGGTAGTCGCTCTGCAGGCTTGAGAAGCCGCTGTTGAGCAGCGTCGCCTTGATCAGGGCGCTGCCTTCGGGCAGGCCGCGGCGGACCAGGCACGAGGCGACGAATTCGGCACGGCCTCGTACGAACGCTGCCCCGGGAAGCGGCAGACGGCCCGCGGCGCCGAGCCCTTCGATCTCCCGGAAGAGCCGGGTCATGGCCATCTCGTCGGGGCCGAGGGTGCGTTCCCACGCCGACCGCACGAGGTGGCCGACCCTGACGCCGGGGTCATGCCAGCCCGGCGTCGACCGCAGTGCCACCTGCTGGCGTTCGTCGAGCCGCTCGAGTACGGCCGTGAGAAGGGTGTTCTTGTCGGCGAAGTGATGGGTCAGTACGCGGGTGCTCTGCCCGATCCCCGCTGACAGCGTGCGCAGCGAGAAGCTCCCGATCCCCGTGGCCGCGAGCTGGTCGATCACGGCATCGGTCACCTCGCGCCGACGCTCCGGGCTGGCCGGTCTGGGCACTCCCACGCACCTCCCTCTCCACGTCGTCACACTCTGACACACCATTAGGGAAACGAATGTTACCTTCATTCCATGGAGTTCTTACCCCGAGCCGGGCCGGTGTGGCTGTGGGCTCTGACGCTCGCGGCCTTCGCCGTGCAGACGGACGACTACATCGTCATCGGCGTTCTCCCCGCGGTATCGCACACCCTCCAACTGTCCGAGACCGCCACCGGCCAGCTGGTGACGGTGTACTCGCTCGCCTACGCGCTCGCCGCCCCGATATGGGCGCTGCTGCCGCTCCGGATGCCCCGCAGGCGCGCCCTGTGCGGCGGGCTCGCCGTGTTCGGAGCCGCGAACTTCGCGGTCCTGTTCGTGGACGGGTACCTGCCACTCATGGCCCTGCGCGTCCTGGCCGCGCTTGCCGCCGCCCTCGTCCTTCCCACCGCCCTGGCCGTGGCCGGCGCCGAGGCGCCACCGCAGCGTCAGGGCCGCTGTCTGGCAACCGTCATGACCGGCCTGACCGGTGCGGTCCTGCTGGGTGTGCCCGCCGGCACATGGATCGGTGCACTCTTCGGCTGGCGGGCGACCTTCCTGTTCGGTGGGCTGCTGGGGGTGGGCGCGCTTCTCCTGCTCCTCCGCACCCTCCCGCGCGCCGAGGCGCACGCGGTCTCGGTGCACAGAAGCCTTCGGGGCATGGTTCGTCCGCTGCTGAACGGTGCCGTAGCGGTGCTCCTCGCCGTCACGGTCCTGACCGTCGCGGGCAATCTGGCGTTCCAGACGTACCTCGCGCCCTTCCTCTCCGGCGTCTCCGGGGTGTCACCGACGGACCTCGCCGTGCTGCTGGTCTGCGCGGGGATCGGGGGCCTGCTCGGTACGCAGGCTTCCGGACGCCTCATCGACCGCTGCACACCGGGGCGGGTCTTCACCCTCGTGAGCGTGGTGTTCTGCGGGACGATGCTCGCCTTCGCGGGCCTCTGGCTCGTCAGGCCGGTCCCCGTCGCGCTCACCGCCGTGCTGCTGGTTGTCTGGTCGGCCGCCGCGTGGGCGGTGCCGCCCAGCATCCAGTCCCTGATGCTCACCCGGGCGGGGACGGAGGCGGCCGCGCAGGCGATGGCCGTCCAGAGCAGTGCCGTCTATGTCGGTGCGGCACTCGGTGGGGCGGTGGGCGGCGGTTTCCTCGCTGCCGACCGGGGCTTGATTCCGGCCGCCGCCGCGGGGCCGGCACTCCTGAGCCTCGTGATCATGGTCCCGGCCATGCGGCGCCATACTCCCGACCTGAGGTCGAAAGCGAACCGGGAGGTGGAGGCGGAAACGACGTAGACGGCTCACTGAACTCCGGCGGCCCCGCCCCTCCCCGCAGACAGACGAGGCGATCGCCTTCGCTGCGGTCGGGCGCGCCTCGACGCGGGGCCGCGGCATCGTAGGACCGAGACGATGGCGAGGCCGCGGGCGCATGGGCGCGCCGACCGTTCGTCCCCGGGGCACGGTGAGGTGGTGGAGCGGGGGTGAGCGCGCGCCGCCGGAATCGGCGGTCGGCGAACCTTCCGGGGCCAGGCCAGGCCAGGCCAGGCCAGGCCAGGCCAAGGCGTGGGCACCCCTCCGTAACCAGCCTGCCGGAAGGGAAAGGTGCCTGGAACAACTCTCTGTCCCTGGCTCGCCGAACGTCGGACAGCACATCGAGACGATCCACAAGCATCAACGGAGGCCGCTGTGACGCAACTTGAACCGCCGCCGCACCTCCCCCCCCCGGGACTTCTGCCCCTCTCCAGGAAAGGAAGCATCCGAGCCCGGAGCCGCCCGCCGCGGCACTCCCGAAGAGACACGGAACCGGCAGGGCGGCATCGCGCCCGCCGCTGACCGGAGCCGCGACGCACACCGCTGGTGAGCGCCGGGGCCGTGTACCCCGGCTCGTGCCCCGGCGCCCGCCCGCCCGGCCGTCGGCCCGTAGGCCACTCCCGTTGCGTTCCTACACCGGCGGGCCGGTCGATCCGCGAACTACCAGGGAGACGGGAACGGGGGCCGGGCCACGGGGCCGGCCGCCGTCCAGTACCGAGAGGAGTGCGCCCATTCCCTGCTCGCCGACCTCCTCGGCGGGAAGCCGCACCGTGGTCAGTTCGGGCTCCACCGCCATCGCGATGGTCAGATCATCGAAGCCGGTCACCGAGACGTCCTCCGGGACCCGCAGACCCAGCCGGCGAGCGGCCTTGAGGGCTCCGACGGCCAGGAAGTCGAAGTCGCACACCAGCGCCGTGGGCCGGTCCGCTCCGCCGCGCAGCGCCCGCTCAGCGGCCCGCCATCCCGCGTCCATGGTGAGCTCCGCGTACTCCGTGCGGAGTTCCGCACCCGTCCCGTCCAGAGCGGCCGCCAGCGCCCGGGACCGCATGGAGAAGGTCCAGGAGTCCAACCCGGCCGCGATATGACCGATGCGGCGGTGGCCGAGCGACAGCAGATGCGACGCCACCTGGTGGATGCCGTCCACGACATCGAGGTTGACGACCGCGGCGGCCCGGGAGTTCGCGGGATCGCTGTCGAGCATCACCAGCGGCAGCCCGTCCCCGTCGAAGGCGGCCAGCACCTCCGAGGCCATCGACGAGGCGATCACTCCGTCCAGAGTGGCGCGTGCCGAGACGAAGGGGTCGCGCGCCGGCCCGCCGTCCGACGGGGAGGAGTACAGCACCACGCCGAAGCCGTGCTCGGCCGCCACCCGTGCGACACCGCTGTGCAGGCGGGCGAAGTACTCGTTCGTGAGGGCCGGGACGACGAGCATCACGGTCTTCGTCCGCCCCGTCCGCAGGGTCCTGGCCGCGGGGTTCGGCTGGTACCCGAGCCTCAGTGCGGCGTCCCGCACCGTCTCGACGACCCGCTCCGACACCCGGCCGTGCCACTTCCCGCCGAACACGAGCGACACCGTCGACTGGGACACGCCCGCTTCCCTGGCCACGTCCCGTGAGGTGGGCCGTGCTCTGTTCGCCACGGAGGCGCATCCTCTCTCGGAGCCTTGGCGGTGGACCCGCTTGCTCCCAACATGGTAGACATCACTGGAGAGTTATACGTACTACGGTCGCGGGTCCGACTGCCGGCCGAGGGGTGGGGAACATGGCGAACGGCTACAGGAGCCTGCTGGGCACCCGGCATGCCGCTCGATTACTCGGCGGCACCCTCATCGGACGGTTGCCGCACGGGATGTCCGCGCTGGGCATCATGATGTTCCTCCGTTCGGAGGGTGCCGGATACGGGCTCTCCGGGGCGCTGACCGCGCTCTTCGGTGCCTCGGTCGCGGTAGGGCAGCCGCTGCTCGGCAGGGCCGTCGACCGGCGTGGTCAGACCTGGGTGATGACCCTCGGGGCGCTGCTCTCCGGCGCGGGCTTCGCACTGCTCGCGGTCGTCGGACGCGAACCGGTGCCCCTCGCCGCCGCCGCGGTCGTCCTGGCCGGTCTGGCGGCGCCGCCGCTCGAAGGCGGGATGCGTGCCCTGTGGCCGGAACTGCTCCGGAGCGAGGAGCGGCTGCAGGCGGCCTACGCACTCGACGCCGCGGCTCAGCAAATCCTCTTCGCCTCCGGCCCCTTGCTGGTGACGTTCCTGATCGCGGTGGGTTCCGAGGAGGT
Organism: Streptomyces sp. NPDC001219; assembly: GCF_053597915.1. Lineage (NCBI taxonomy): Bacteria > Bacillati > Actinomycetota > Actinomycetes > Kitasatosporales > Streptomycetaceae > Streptomyces > Streptomyces sp. NPDC001219. Next base: position 43,773 of record NZ_JBSFJF010000011.1, read on the forward strand.
CGCCCTGATCGCCACCGGACTCATCGGGGTGGCCGGAACGCTCGTCATGGTGACCGCCGCGCCCTCCCGCCGCTGGCGCGCGGCCCCCCGTACCGCCCACTGGCTCGGGGCACTGCGCTCGCCCCCGCTGCTGGTTCTGCTCGGGGTCATCCTCTTCGTCGGTGTGTCCCTGGGCAGTGTGTCCCTCTCCGCGGTCGCCTACGGGGACGAGCACGGCGCCGGCCCGGTGTCCGCCTGGGTCCTGGCGGCGAACTCCCTCGGTGCGCTCATGGGTGGCCTCCTCTATGGGGCGCGGGTCTGGCCCGGTGCCCCGGAACAGCGGCTGCGTCCGCTGACCACCGGACTGGCCCTCTGCTACCTGCCGTTGATGCTGACGCCCGGCCTCCCCTGGATGATCCTCCTCGCCGCGCTCTCCGGGATGTTCTTCGCCCCGGTGCTGGCCTGCGGCTTCGTCGTGGTCGACCGGGTCGCGCCGTCCGGGACCGTGACGGAGGCCTTCTCGTGGCTGGTGACCGCCCTGGGCGTGGGCGTCGCGGCCGGCACGGCCATGGCCGGTTCCGCCGCGCAGTACGGCGCCAGCGGGACGGGCTTCGCCGTCGCGGGCGGCGGGGGGTTACTCGCTCTCGCCGTGCTTCTGCTGTGTGGCCGATTCTTCGTGGTCACAAACCGACCGCTAGGCCCGCAAAGCGAGACCGTGGGTCCTTCCATGTCTGATGTCACCGCGGTTTCGGAGGTGTGAGTTTCGTGCCCGGAACGCCGCGGGGATGAGGGGGCCGCACCGAGCCGTGCCGGCGTCTCGGCGCAGTCGGCCTCCGGGGCACGCGCCGACCCGGAGGAGGCGCGGGTCGGACCGGTTGATACGGGGGCTGAGCTTCCGGGGCGTGGGTGCGGCGTGGTCGAGCGGCCTCTCCTCACATACGTGAGGGAACCCGAACCGGGGGCAGGGAAAGGAAGTTGGGCACGGCGGCTCCCGGGGGCGGGTGCGGGGGTCCGGGGGCGGGTGGAGCGGAACGTCTGCCGCCGACGGGGGGTGTCGTTCTGCCGATCGCGGCGAACCGCTGGTTCCGGACAAACCCGGATCGCACCATGTCCACCTGCGCACAGGTGTGATCAAATACGAATATGACGCCGCCATAGCTGGCGTAAACGTGACCGAGTATTTGCCGAACCCGGTGGCCGGTGTAGGTCTGCCGCCGAGGCTCGCCCAGAGGAGAAGGGAAGCCGGCTTCTTTCCATCTTCATGCGCTTTTTGATGTCTAAAACTGTCCGGCATGACTGCTAGCCGGATATTTTTCCTGTGCAAGGCGGGATGGTGACCCAGGCGGTTATGTTCTGAGCGCAGTGCACAGAGTCCCGGCGCGACTCCTCCATGGAATTTCTAGCTGCCATGAAGATTCATCGGCATGGAGAAGGCGAATGACGAAGCGAATAACTTCTGTGGGTGCCTCGTTCGGATCGTCTCTGCGGGCCTTACGCAAAGAACGCGGATTGTCGCTGGGGGACTTGGCCCGACTCGTGAATTATAGCAGAAGTCACTTGAGTCGGGTGGAAACCGGGAAGAAGCAGCCGGCTGAGGGGCTGGTCAGGCTGTGTGACGAGGCGTTGGGTGCAAAAGGGAGTCTTCTCGCCCTGGCCGTGCGTTCTCCGCGGCGCCGGAGTGGACGCACCAGCCCCGTTCAACTTCCCCGCAGTATTGCCGACTTCACCGGTCGTGAGGAAACCCTGGAGCAGCTGGATGCCATGCTCGCCGAGGTCCATCGGCAGCGCGACGGACAGGCCGTCGCCACGGTGGTCGAAGGGGCGGCCGGGGTGGGGAAGACCGCCGCTGTCGTGCACTGGAGCCATGGCGTCCGGAGTCATTTTCCCGACGGTGTGCTGTTTGCCGATCTCCAGGGGTTCAGTACGGCCGGGCGGCCCGTCGGCAGTCGCCAGGTGCTGCGGAGTTTCATGACCGCGTTGGGCGCAGACCCCGGTTATCTGGCGGGTGAGTTACACGATCTGGCCGCGAGTTACCGCAGTTTGCTGACGGGAAAGCGGGTGCTGATCGTCCTCGACAACGCCGCCGGTGCGGAACAGGTCAGGCCGCTCCTGCCGGCCTCGCCCCAGTGCATGGCCGTGATCACCAGCCGCAGTCGTCTGACCGGGCTGGTCACCCGGGACGGCGCCTACCGCATCACGGTGCCGTACCTGTCCGAGGGCGAGTGCACCCGGCTGCTGTCCCGTCTCGCGGGGGCGCCTTTGCCGCTGGAAAGGAATGCCTGCTGTGCGTGCCGGTATCTTCCCCTGACCGTGCGTATCGCCGTGGAGCAGCGGGAGATGATGGACGGTCTGGAGTTGTGCGAACGGTGTGGTTCGGAAGCGCTGCTCAAGTACCTGTGCACCACGCATGACGAGACCAGCGACATGTATACGGCGCTTTCCGGCTCCTACCGACACCTCCAGCCGGAGGCCGCCCGCGGGCTGCGGCTCCTCGGGGGGTGCGCGGGGTACGTCGTCACGGTTTCCGAGGCGGCACACATACTGGGATCGGATATCGTGCGGGCGCAGCGGGTCCTCGACGCACTGGCCGATATCCATCTGCTGCACCGCAGTTCACGCGAGGAATACCGCTTCGAGAAGACCGTGAAGGGCTTCGCACGTGAGCTTGCCGGGCATGACACCCACCTCGTGACCTACGCGGGGCAGGGCGCCGGGGCCTGCTGATTCCCGGGTGCCGGGACGGGCCGGAAGCCACAGGATCAGAATTCCGCCGAATCCTCCGTCATACGGAGCGGTACACCGGGGCGGCACCGGCGCCTGATCCGCGCGGCGGCCCGTGGATACCGCGCACTCAGTTCCCCGGCGTCTCCGCCCTCGTAGTCGGAGAGGACGAAACCGGGCGCCATCGTGCAGCCGAACAAGGACCACTGACCCCCGTCACATACCCGGCCGCCCATCCAGGTGCCTTTGGGGACACAGAGCTGCACCTGCTGTCCGGCCAGGACGTCGTGCCCGAGCACGACCGTGCGGTCCGTTCCGTCCGGAGCGAGCAGCAGAAGTTCGATCGGGTCGCCGAGATGGAAATGCCATATCTCGTCGACCGGTAAGCGGTGCATCGCCGAGAACTGCTCGCCTTCGGCGGTGAGCAGGGCGAGGATCGCGGTGCTCTCGGGCCGTCCGCCCTGTTCTTTCGCCGCGGTCCAGGTGGGCCGGAAGAAACCCCCTTCGAGTGGCAGGGGCTCCAGGCCGAAATGGTCGATCAGCTCCGTGGCCGTGACAGCGGGGCGCGACATCTCGTACCTCCTTCGTGAGGCAGCGGTGCGGTGGGGGATCGGGGGCGAGCCGCCGGCCCCGGCGGCCGGAAGCCGGCCGCCGGGGACCGGCGGTGCGCGCTCAGTAGCGGTAGTTGTCCGGCTTGTAGGGCCCGCCGACGGGCACTCCGAGCTGGACGGCCTGTGCGGCGGTGAGCGTGGTCAGTTCGGCGCCCAGCGTGGGGAGGTGCAGCCTCGCCACCTTCTCGTCGAGGATCTTCGGCAGGTGGTGGACCCCGGGCGGGTAGGCGTCGGCGTTCGTATACAGCTCGAGCTGTGCCAGCGCCTGGTTCGAGAGCGAACTCGACATCACGAAGCTGGGGTGGTCGGGCGCGTTGCCGAGGTTCATCAGCCTGCCCTCGGACAGCACGATCACCGTATGGCCGTCGGGGAAGGCCCACTCGTGGACCTGTGGCCTGGCCGGCACCTTGCGGATGCCGGGAGTCCGGGCCAGGGAGTCGACGTCGATCTCGGTGTCCAGGTGCCCCATGTTCCCCACGATCGCCCGGTGCTTCATCCGGGCCATGTGCTCCGCGGTGATGACACCCGCACAGCCCGTCGTCGTGATGACGATGTCCGCCTCGCCGATCACCTGCTCCAGGGGCGCGACCAGGAAGCCGTCCATGGCCGCCTGAAAGGCGCAGATGGGATCGATCTCGGTGACGACGACCCGGGCGAGCTGCGCCCGCAGCGCGTCGGCACAGCCCTTTCCGACGTCGCCGTAACCGCACACCACGGCCAGTTTGCCGCCGATCTGGGTGGCCGTCGCCGCCTTGAGCGCCTCGACCACCGACTGCCGGCACTGGTAGCGGTTGTCGAACTTGGACTTGGTGACCGAGTCGTTGACGCTGATCGCCGGGAACAGCAGGGAGTTCACCTCGTCGAGCCGCCGCAGCACGGCGGTGCCCGTGGTGGTCTGCTCGCTGGCTCCCCGCACGTGCGCGGCGAGTGTGCTCCAGTACGACGCGTCGTGCTCCGCGGCGCGCTTCACCACGTCCAGCATCGCGAGCTCGTTCGGGTCCGCCGGCTCCTCGCCGGCCGGGACGCTTCCCGTCTTCTCGTACTCCACTCCCTGGTGCAGCAGCAGGGTGAGACTCCCGCCGTCGTCCATCAGCATGGTGGGGCCACCCCCGTCCGGCCAGGCCAGCACCCGCTGCGCGCACCGCCAGAAGTCCTCCAGGCTCTGGCCCTTCCACGCGAACACCGGGACCGGCCGGCCTCCGGCGGGGCCGACGGCCACGGCCGCTGCGGCACGGTCCTGGGTCGAGAGACGGTTGGAGCCGGCCCAGCGGACCTCCGCGCCCAGGGCCACAAGGGTCTCGATCAGCACGGCGGTCTGAATCGTCAGATGGAGGAAACCACTGATCCGGGCACCGGCGAGCGGCCGCCGGCCCGCGTACTCGGCTCTCAGCGCCATCAGGCCGGTCATCTCGTGCTCGGCCAGGGCGATGTCCTGCCGCCCCGCTGCTGCCAGGGCGATATCGGCGATCTCGAGGTCGGTGACTTCTGTGCTCGTCAAGGAACTTCCTTCGGTGTGTGGGGACCCGGAGGACGCGCAGCCTTCGCCGGGACGGCGATCCGCGGAGCCGTCGGAGGACGGGACGGGCGTCAGACCGGGGTGCCGGATTGTGGGGGCCGGCGCACTCAAGGGCGCGGCACGGGCGCGAGCGCGGTGCCGGCACGCGGACGGGCCCTGCGGCGGGCCGCGTGTTCGTGGCACCGAGTCTCCGGCAACTCCCTCTCGATGAACAGTGGTTGACCGGTGTCTCCTTCCGGAGGCAACGGGCGACACACCACTCCTGGGACTTCTCCTCCGTCGTGGGCCCCTTGGGCAAGGCGCGGGTGGGCCTTCCCGTGTCTCCGCACCGCCGGCCTCGTACCGCCGCCTCCGTCCCACCGCGTGCGGCATCACCGTGTGCGGGGCGCGCCGCACGGCGCTGATTCGGTGTCCCGTCCGCTCTTTCTCGGTATGCCCCGGCCCGGGTCACGGTCCTGGCCGTGATGTGCGGGTGCGGGGCCGAACACACCATGGGACCGGCGCTTCCGATAGGCGTCCACCACGGCGTGACGTGCGGCGCGGTCCTACCTGAGCAGGAGGGTGCACATGGCTTTTCGGATCACCAAGGAGTTCCATTTCTCGGCCAGTCATCAGTTGGCCGAGTTGCCGGAGGGCCATCCCTGTGGCCGGATGCACGGCCACAACTATGTGGTGGAGCTGGAGCTCTCGGCGCCGGCGGACGGCCTGGACAAGGCGGGGTTCGTACGGGACTACGGCGACCTCAAGCAGTTCAGCAGGTGGCTGGACACCGAGGTCGATCACCGGCACCTGAACGACGTGCTGACCGACCGCAACCCCTCGGCCGAGAACCTGTCGCAGTGGCTGTACGAGCGCTGGCTGCCGCAGTATCCGCAGCTGAGTTCGGTACGGGTCTCCGAGACCGCCAAGACCTGGGCGGAGTACCGGCCGTGACGGGCGAGCAGGCCCTGGCGGCACCGGCCCGGGGAGGTGATGCCAAGGTGGAACCGAAGCTCGTGGTCAACGAGATCTTCGGCCCCACTTGAGGACCGTGCAGGGTGAAGGCCCCTCGGCGGGCCGGCGTTGCGCCTTCGTGCGGCTGGGCGGCTGCAATCTGTCCTGCCGTTGGTGCGACACGCCGTACACCTGGGACTGGACCGGTACGGGCGACACCGGGGTCGCCTACGACCCGCGTCAGGAACTGACCCCCATGCCCTGGTCCGAGGTGCTGCGCAGACTCCTCGACTACGACGTACCCCTGATCGTGATCTCCGGCGGGGAACCCCTCAGCCAGCAGCGCCGGATGCTTCCCCTGGTCCGTGAACTGGCCGCCGCGGGCCGGAAGATCGAAATCGAGACGAACGGCACCGTGGTCCCGCGGGACGACCTGGTGAGCCTGGGCGTCCGGTTCAACGTCTCGCCCAAGCTGGCGCACTCGGGCGACCCGGAATCACGACGGCTGGTCCCGGAGGCACTGCGCGCCCTCGCCGCGGTGCCCGGAACGGCCTTCAAGTTCGTCTGCCGTCACACGAGCGATCTCGACGAAGTGGCCTCCGTCGTCGAGCGGTACGGCACGGACCCCGTCTGGATCATGCCCGAGGGGCAGTTGCCCGCAGAGGTCGGCCGGCATCTGGCCGCTCTGGGCGACGAGGTCGTGGCGCGAGGCTGGAACCTGACCACTCGACTGCATGTCGCCGTCTGGGGCGACAGGAGAGGTGTGTGAGCACAGTGAGCGGAGCCATGGAACTGGACGTCCTGAACGAGCCGCGCGGGGAGGCACCGTCACCGGACCCGCTGGAGGACATCGCGCGCCGGCTGCTGGTCGAGATCGGTGAGGACCCCGAACGCGACGGGCTCAAGGAGACGCCGGCGCGATTCGCCCGCTGGTGGCGGGAGTTCTCGCGGTACGACGCCGGAGTCGTCGACACCCTGTTCCCGTTGAGGACGGAGGGACAGATGGTGATGGTGTCGGACATCAACGTGTGGTCCCTGTGCGAGCACCATCTGCTGCCGTTCTCCTGCGCGGTCACCATCGCCTACCGGCCGCACGGCGACGTGCTCGGGCTGTCGAAGTTCGCGCGGATCGCGCAGCGGCACGCACACCGGCTGCAGGTGCAGGAACGGCTGGTGCGCGACATCGCGGACGAGGTCACGAAGGTGACGGGTTCGGTGGACGTGGCGGTCATCGCCACGGGTGAGCACCTGTGCATGAGCATGCGGGGCATCCGCACCCCGGCGGCCATGACGTCCTCGGCCTACTCGGGGATCTTCGAGGAGTACGGGCCGGCCCGCCAGGAGCTCGTGGCGACGGTTTTCCAGGGACGCAAGTGAGCGGTTACCGCCGTCCACGATCGGAGGAGCAGACACGTGGCGATTCGTGAGATCCGTACCGGGCTGAGCCTGGACGATGTCCTGCTGGTACCGCAGCGGACCTCGGTGGTGAGCCGTTCGGTCACCGACACCAGTACGGAACTGGTGGCCGGAATCCCGTTGCGGGTACCCGTCCTGTCCGCCAACACGCCGTGGTGCACGGGCCGGCGCATGGCGGTGGCCATGGCGGTGTCCGGAGGCCTGGGTGTCGTGCACCGTATGCAGACCGCGGAGGACCAGGCCGCCGAGGTCGCCGCGGTCAAGGCGTCGCCGGTGCCCGAGGGGGCGGAGCACGCCACCGTCGACGGGCAGGGGCGCCTGCGCACCGGTGCCGCCGTCGGCGTGACCGACGACTATCTGGAGCGGGCGGCACTGCTCGTCGAGGCGGGCGTGGACGTGCTGGTCACCGACGTGGCACACGGCCATGCGGACTATGTGCTCGACACCGTGGAGAAGCTGCGGGCCCAGTTCCCCGGGACACCCCTGATCGCGGGGAACGTCGCCACCGCCGCCGCCACCCGCGACCTGATCGGCGCCGGTGCCGACGCGGTGAAGGTGGGCATCGGCCCCGGTGGCATCTGCACCACCCGGATCGTCGCGGGCAGCGGGGTGCCACAGCTGACCGCCGTCCTCGACTGTGCGGAGGAGGCGGCCCGCACGGGGACCCCGGTGATCGCGGACGGCGGCATCAAGGCTCCCGGCGACGTGGTCAAGGCGCTGGCAGCGGGCGGCCATGCGGTGATGCTCGGCAGCGCCCTGGCCGGGGCCGACGAGAGCGAGGCGCGGCTGGTGGAACGGGACGGCCGGCCCGTCAAGGTCAGCACCGGCTTCGTCACCTTCGGCATGCGGCTCACCCTCAAGCGGGCCCGCGGCGAGGCGGTCAGCCGTGCGGAACTGGAGGAGTACACCCCCGAGGGGGTCGAGGCCACCTTCGCGCACACCGGGCCGCTGGCCTCGACGCTGCGGCCGTTCCTCGGCGGTCTGCGGTCGGGCATGAGCTATTCCGGCGCGCACACCCTGGCCGAGCTCCGGGAGAAGGCCGAGTTCATCCGTGTGACGCCCGCCGGGCTGTCGGAGAGCCGGCCGCACGCCCTGGGGCGGACGGAGCAGGTGGCCCTGGACTACGCCAAGGAGGCCACCGGATGACGAGCCCCTTGGAGACCGGTCGCTACGGCAGCGAGGAGATGCGTCGGCTGCTCGGCGACCACCAGCGCTACCAGCTGTTCGTGCGGGTGGAAGGCGCGCTGGCCACCGTCCAGGGACGGCTGGGCGTGATCCCGGCCGAGGCGGCCGAGGTGATCGGGGAGCGCGCCCGGACCCACCGCTGCGACCTGGACCGCATCGCCGCGATCGAGGCGATGAGCCGGCACGAACTCTATGCGGTCGTCCAGGAGTTCGCGGAGGGCTGCGCCCCCTACGGCCGCTATGTCCACCACGGCGTGACCAGCAGCGATGTGATCGACACCGCCCTCGCCCTGCAGCTCGACGAGGCGATCGGCATCCTCGGCGAACGGCTCCGCACCGTGCTGGGGGCACTGAACCGGCAGATCGGCAAGGAGGGGCAGCGGGTGATGATCGGCCGTACCCACGGCCAGCACGCCCAGCCCATCACCCTCGGCTTCAAACTCGCCGTCATCCTCGACCAGTTGACCCGCTGCCTGGAACGGCTGGAGCAGCTGCGCGGACGCGCCGTGATGGGCAAGATCGCCGGCGCCGTCGGCTCACTGGGCGGCCTGGGGCCACAGGGCCTCCAGGTGCAGCGTGAGGTGCTGGCCCACCTGAACCTCCCCGAGCCCGAGATCTGCGCCCAGGCGGTGGCCCGGGACCGCATGGCGGAGTTCGTCTGCTGGGCGGCGCTCACCGCGGCGTGCCTGGAGAACCTCGCGACGGAGATCCGCAACCTGCAGCGGACCGAGATAGGCGAGCTGGCCGAGTCCTTCGCCGAGGGCGACCAGATCGGCAGTTCCGCGATGCCGCACAAGCGCAATCCGGTGCGCAGCGAGCGCCTGTGCAGCCTGGCCCGGCTGATGCGGTCGCTGGTCGGGCCGGCGCTGGAGAACGTGGTGACCTGGCACGAGCGGGATCTGGCCAACTCCGCCAACGAGCGCTTCACGCTGCCGCAGGCATGTGTGCTGCTCGACGAGATGCTCCTCACCACGACCGCCGTGCTGGAGGACCTCCGGGTCTTCCCGCACCGGATGCAGGAGAACCTCGCCCGTTCCCGCAACAGCCATCTCAGCGAGGCGGTGCTGCTGGCCATGATCGGCCGTGGCACGGACCGGCTCGACGCCTACCGGCTGCTGCAGCGGGCCAGCGCGACCGCCGCCCGGGAGGAGCGCGACCTGGTGGCGGTGCTGTCGGACGACGCGTCGGTGACCGCGGTACTGCCCGCGGACGAGATCGTGTCGCTGGCCGGAGCGTCCGCGGACGTCGGCTTCTGCGAGAGCCTGACGGACGAGACCGTACGCCGGGCCGAAGAGGCACTCGGAAAGTCTTCGGAAGGAGCGGTGACATGCCCGGCACGGTGATCGTGGGCGGCCAGTGGGGTGACGAGGCCAAGGGGAAGATCTCCAGCTATCTGGCCGTCCGGGACGAACCCGCGGTCGCGGTCCGCGCCGGCCTGGGGCCGGGAGCGGGGCACACGGTGGTGCACGGCGGGCGCACCCTCAAGCTGCGCCAGCTGCCCAGCGCGGTGATCCACCCGGGCACCCGCCTGCTGCTGGGTGCGGGGGTGCTCGTCCGGCCCGACGTACTGCTGCGGGAGATCGAGGAGTTCGGCGCACAGGGCCGCGTGGGAGTGGACTTCCGCGCCACCGTCATCGACCCCGGCCATGTGCGTGCCGAGGAGGCCGACGAGGTCCTCCGCGAGCGGGTGCGCAGCACGGGCAGCGGGCACGGACCGGCACTGGCGGCCCGTGCCATGCGCTCGGCGCGCCGGGCCGAGGACATCCCGGCGCTGGCCCCCTATCTGGCGGACACCGTGCGGGAGGTGAACGACGCGGTCGACGCGGGGGACCGGGTGCATGTCGAAGGCACCAACGGCTTTGGTCTCTCGGTGCTGTACGGCACCTATCCGTACACCGTCGGGAAGGACAGCACGGCGAGCACCGCGGCCGCGGACGCCGGGCTGGGCCCGACCGCGATCGACGAGGTGGTGCTGGTCTTCCGCGCCTACCCGACCCGTGTCGGCGCGGGGCCGTTCCCCACGGAGATGAGCGAGGAGGAGGCCGAACAGCTGGGGATCGTGGAGTACGGCACGGTCACCGGGCGGCGGCGCCGGGCCGGCACCTTCGACCTGGACCAGGCCCGGGACGCCGTACGGGTCAACCGCCCGACGCGGATCGCGCTCACCTTCCTCGACCAGGTGGACGCGTCGTGCCGCGCGCTGCGCACCGGGGCGCTGCCCGAGGCCGCGGCGGCGTTCGTGGCGCGGGTCGAGGAGGGCCTGGGGCTTCCCGTGGACCTGATCGGCACCGGACCCGGCACCGCCGATGTCCTCGACCGGTGGAACGAACGGCCCGCCGCGGGCAGGGCGCTGGCGGCCGGTGTGGGAGGCGACCGATGAGCGGTACTCCGATGTGGCGCCGGGACCGGCTGCTGACCATCAGCTGGGAGACCATGGGCCGGATGCTGGACAGGATGGCCGACGACATCAGGGCCGACGGCTTCGTGCCCTCGGTGGTGGCGGGCATCGCACGCGGTGGGCTGCCACCGGCCATCGCCCTGTCGAACCTGCTGGGCGTCGAGGACTTCCGCATCCTGGGCATCCCCCGTAACTCCTCCAACTCCCGCTACAGCGGGCGTGGCGAGGCGGTGTTGCAGTACGTGGTGCCGGAGCGTCCGCTGCACGGCTCCCGGGTGCTGCTGGTCGACGACATCATGGGCGACGGGGGCACCATGGCCCTGGCGAAGCAGACCATGCTGGACCTCGGTGCGGCGGAGGTCCGCACCGCCGTCGTCGTCCGCAACCTGGGAGCGGCCACCACCGCCGACTTCCAGGCCACCGAGGTGGACGACTGGACGGTCTTCCCCTGGGAGACACCGCCCGGAACCCATGAACTCGCCGTACCGCTGAGGGCGTGAGGCAGATGTCCGATCGGGCGGATCGCGCGGCGTCGGCCACGGTCGTGCTGGACCGGGACGGCACGCTGCTGGATTTCTATGACATGTTCCACCGCTTCGTGCTGGATCTGCACCGTCACGAGGGGGTGACACCGCCACCCCGCGAGGAGATCCTCGGGTTCGCCTACTGGTCCGCGATCACGAGCGGAGCCCTGCGCATCGGCTCCGTTCGTGTCAAGGACCGGGTGGACGAGGTGGTGCGCCGGTACATGCCGTACGGGCGGCTGTACCCGGGAGTGGTGCCGATGCTGTCGGCGCTGTCCGGCGCGGGCGTGCGGCTCGCGCTGGTCAGTTCCTGGGTCGGCACCGGCCCCACGGTGACCCTGCTCCGGCGCAACGAGGTGCGGGACTGCTTCGGTCCGGTGCTGACCCGGGACGATCTGGGGGCCCGGGACGGCACGACCACCGACGCCGACTGCAAGACCGAGCTGGCGGGGCGTGCGCTGGACGAGCTGGGCCATGAGCCCGGCCACCGGCTCTACGTCGTGGGGGACACGCCCTCCGATGTCGCCCTGGGCCGCCGCCTGGACGCCGTGGTCGTCGGGGTGCGCACGGGCAACGGGGGGACACTGCCTCCCCAGGGACATCCGGAAGGGCCGGACGTGCTGCTGGAGTCGGCCGCGGACCTGGGCACGCTGGTGCTCGGGCGGGAGCGGGTGACCTGAGGCGCGCGGCGGGCCGGGAACGACGACGGGCCGGACTCCTCCGGGGAGTCCGGCCCGTCCCGTGTGCCGCCGTTCGGGGACGCGGCGGTGTCAGGGCACCGGGTACGCGGTCACGTCATCGAGGTAGTCGGTCGGATCGGGCAGTGCGGCGTTGCGGAACGCCTCCCGGCGTTCGTAGCAGGTCCCGCAGGTCCCGCAGTGCCGGTCACCCCCCTTGTAGCAGGACCAGCTCAGCTCCAGAGGAGCGCCGAGCCGGGTGCCGTGCGTGGCGATGTCGGTCTTGGACCAGTCGATGAACGGCGCCTCCACGCGGGGAATGGCGAAGCCCTCGTTGGCGACCGCGACCAGGTCACGCAGCCCGTCGACGAACGCCGGCCGGCAGTCCGGGTAGATGAAGTGGTCCCCGGCGTGCATGCCCAGGGCCACGATCGCCGCGCGGTGCGCGACACCTATCGAGACCGCGACGTTCGCCAGCACCGCGTTGCGGTTGGGCACGACGGTGGCGCGCATGGACTGCTCCGCGTAGTGCCCGTCGGGCACCGTGACCTGCTCGTCGGTCAGCGCCGATCCGGTCAGCAGCGAGCCGAAGCTCCGCAGGTCGACGACGTGGTGCCGGGCTCCGTAGTGGGCCGCCACCGCACGGGCCGACTCGATCTCCCGGTGGTGCCGCTGCCCGTAGTCGACGGTCACGGCGATCAGGGAGTGGTGCAGGGCGGCGTAGTGAGCCATGAGCGTCGTGGAGTCCATGCCTCCCGACAGCACCACCACGGCCGTGAACGGGTCCGAGCGGGTCTCGTCTTGGTCCATCGGAAAACCTCCGGAAGGAGAAGGAAGGCGGCACGGCCGGGACACGGCCGTGCGGCCGGTTACCTCGGAACATCGTGGTGGCGGCCGGGGCGCGGGGCATCACGGCGCGGGCCGTAGCGCGTCCGGGCGGATACCGAGGGGTGCCGGAAGTTCTCCGAGAGAGCCGGGCCGGGACGGCGGCGTGGCCGGGTCCCGCAGCCCGGGGGAGCGGCGCGGCGCTGCCGGTCAGCCGAAGGTGGCGGAGTCGACCAGCAGGGGCCACAGGCCGGTGGTGCGGAACAGGTGGGGGAAGTCCTTGCGGCCGGTGATGTCGAGCTTGCGGTAGGCGCTGGACAGGTGGAGTTCCACCGTGCGGCGGGTGATGTGCAGCGTGGTCGCGATCCGTTCGTTGGTCGAACCGCGTACGGCATCGATGAGGATCTGCTTCTCCCGCTTGGTCAGCTGCAGGACGCCGCCCAGCGGCGAACGGCCGGTGGAGCGCCCCTCCGCCGCGGCCAGCCGCTGCCGCAACCGCACCGCGAGCGGCCGTGCTCCGCACCGGTCGGCCAGTTCGAGCGCCGTGCTCAGCTGCGTCAGCGCCTCGTCGTGGCGTCCTTCGTCGAACAGCAGGCAGGCCAGGTCCGCGGAGGCGTGCGCGAGGTCGAAGTCGGCGCCCGCGTCCGTCAGCAGCCGTATCGCCTCCCGCAGCAGCTTCCCGGCCTCGGGCGCGTCCGGCAGGGCACCGAGGGCCCGCAGGGCGATGCCCCGTTCCCGCGGGGTGCCCGCCGCCTCGGCCGACCGCAGCAGCCGGTCAGCGGTGTCGCGGGCCTCCTCGTCCCGTCCCAGCTGCGTCAGCAGGTCGACCGCGTGGAGATACGAGTGGACGCCTCCGGTGGCCCCGTCCGGGGTGTCCGCGCCCAGGGCCTCGGCCAAGTCCCGTGCGGCGCCCGGCAGATCACCGCTGTCGGCCCGCAGACGGGCGCGGGTGATCCACACGTCCCGGTGCAGCCAGCCGGGCGGCAGGCTGCCCAGACAGCCGTGCTCGCGCAGCAGCGCGCGGGCCTCGTCGCCGCGCCCCATGGCGAGCTGGACCTCCGCCAGCATCCCCACGATCCAGACCAGCAGCGGGTGCTGGTAGCGCGTCTTGTGGTGGACGATGGCCTCCAGGCATTCGTGGAGTTCGTCGTGGGCGTGGCGCAGCCGACCGCGTAGCAGGGCCATCCGCGCGGTGACGGGCAACAGCAACGTCCGGTGCAGCGGGTGCTCATGGCACCGCGCACAGTCCTCGTGCCGCCGCAGATGAGCCGCCACGTCCTCGTCGCGGCCGTTCCAGGTCAGGACCATCAGCGCCATCAGCTTCAGCACCGGGTGCAGGCACAGCCCCGTGTCCGTCCGCAGGGCCTCCCGGGCCTGCTCCACCGCCTGCGCCGGCCGGCCGCCGCCGAGGTGGCTGCGCAGGGCGCCCATGACCAGGGCCGCGGCGGCGGCCTGCTCCGCACCGCAGAACTCGGCGTCCGGCGTGGTGCGCCTCCCCGGCCCGTGCCCCTTCGGCGCGAGGCGTTCCTCGCTGAGCTGGGCGGCGGTCGGCAGCGGGTAGGCGTTGAGGCAGTCGAGCATGCGGTGCACCTGGTGCCAGCCGGACAGCCGGGCCCACGCGGGGCCGGCGGTGATGGTGGTCCTGGCCGCCTCGCCGGGCTGGAAGCCGAGGTAGAGCGCGGTGCTGATACGGGCCAGGAGGGGCAGGCGCAGCGCGTCGTCCGTGGTCTCCGCCAGCGTCCTGATCGCCTCGTCGATGCCCTGGACCCGGTTGATCGCCATCGTGGCGTCGGTGAGCTGGAGCAGTGCTGCCCGGCGGGCCTCGCCCGATGCCGCCTGTACGGCGTGCGCCAGGTAGCGCCGGGCCCGGTGTGGTTCCCGCGCGGCGAGTGCCGCCTGCCCGGCCCGCATCAGTACCGGGACCGGCCAGGAGTCCTCCAGCGTCACGGTCGACGCGGTGAGATGACCGGCGATCTGCTCGGCCGGGGCCTGTCTGCCGTGGAGATAGGTGGCGGCGGCGAGATGCGCGGCGTTGCGGGCCATCAGGGTCATCCGGCCCAGGAGCGCGTCGCGGACGACGGGGTGCCGCAGCGACAGCTTGTCGCTGTCCCCGACCAGGCGCATACAGACCAGCAGGTCGACGGCGGCGAGGGTCTCGGACAGCGACAGGCCGCTGAGGTGGCTGACCAGGAGCGGACTGGCGGCCGTGTGGGTCTCCGCGATCGCGATGGCGGAGGCGACCTTCCCGGCGTCGGGGTCGGTCCGCATCAGCCGGGTCCCGATGAACTCGGCCACGGAGGCGGGCCGGAGGGCCGCGGCCGGTGCCCGGCCGGGGGAGTCCGCCGGCTGGTCGCGCAGTACCCGGGCGACCTCGGTGAGCAGGAACGGGTTGCCCGCACAGGCCCGGTGACACTCCGCCACGAGCTCATCGGCCGGTGTGCGGTGCAGCATCCGTCGCAGCAGCGCGGCGGCCTGTGTCCGGGTGAGCCCTTCCAGCCGCCGGTGCCGTGTGCCGACCAGCAGCTCGTGCCGTTCTCCGGGGCCGCCGCCGCTCTCTCCGTCCCGCACGGACGCCACCAGGAGCACCCGGGTCAGGTGCGGGGTCAGCAGCGCGCGCCGGAGGAAGTCCAGTGAGGCGGTGTCGGCCTGGTGGGCGTCGTCGAGGGAGAGGACCACGGACGCGCCGGACGTCAGCTCCGCGAGGGCGGTCAGGACGGGAGGGAGCAGGTCTTCCGGTTCCGCCCCCGGGTCCGGCGAGCCCGTCGGGGACGTCAGGGCCGCGTCGAGGGCCGTGCGGCAGCCGTGCGCCGCCGGCAGAAGGGCGGCGAGTTTCCCGGCCAGTTGGCGAACGAGACCGAGCGGATGATTGCGGTCGTGAAGCGAGCACACCAGGTCGATGGTGTGACACCCCTGAGCACGGGCGGAGGCCGAGAACGCGCGCAGCAGGCTGGTCCGCCCGATGCCCGGCTCCCCGGTCACGAGAAACCGGACCGCTCCGCCCCGGGCGCAGTCCTCCAGGGCCTGGCCGAGCAGGCGCAGCTCGTTCTGACGCCCCGTCATGGACACCCGTTGCCCATCCTCTGTGCGATGCATGAAGCTCCTCTGTCACAGATCACTGCTCTTTCCCCTGCAGCATCAACTGTGTGCTCGCAACGACGGCATTCTGAACGAGTTGGCCATTGCCCTTCATAAGAGGCAAACAGGCAACGCGCCGCCCTCCGCGCCCCAGCGGACCACCGCCTTCCACCACCGAGCCGCCGTCCGTACGGCCGGACGACCCCCGAAACATCGGTTTCCGGTCACTGTGCCGAGGGCCCGGCAGGAGGGCCGGTGGTGGAGTGCCATGCGCACCAGGCCCGGAATTGGGCATTCCGGCCGGGCCGAATACGACCGGTCACGGTCACCGGCCGGGCGTAGCCTGACTGGGCCAGATCGTTGCTCCTCACCCGTGCAAAGAGAGGTACCGAACGTGTCCGCTGTCGCACCCGACGGACGCAGGATGTTGCGCCTGGAGGTCCGGAACAGCCAGACCCCCATCGAGCGCAAGCCCGAGTGGATCAAGACCCGGGCGAAAATGGGTCCCGAGTACAACCACCTGCTGGGCCTGGTCAAGAGCGAGGGTCTGCACACGGTCTGCCAGGAGGCGGGCTGTCCCAACATCTTCGAATGCTGGGAGGACCGCGAGGCCACCTTCCTCATCGGCGGCGAGCAGTGCACCCGCCGCTGCGACTTCTGCCTCATCGACACCGGCAAGCCGCAGCCCCTGGACCGCGACGAGCCCCGCCGGGTCGCCGAGTCCGTCGTCTCGATGGACCTCAACTACGCGACGATCACCGGCGTCGCGCGCGACGACCTGGCGGACGGCGGCGCCTGGCTCTACGCGGAGACCGTACGGCGCATCCACGCGATGACGGCGGAGCGCGAGGACGGCCGCACCAAAGTGGAGCTGCTCGCTCCCGACTTCAACGGTGCGCCGGAGGCACTGGCCGAGGTCTTCTCGTGCCGTCCCGAGGTCTTCGCCCACAACGTCGAGACGGTCCCGCGGATCTTCAAGCGGATTCGCCCCGGCTTCCGCTACGAGCGCTCGCTGGAGGTCATCACCAAGTCCCGCGAGGCCGGCCTGGTCACCAAGTCCAACCTCATCCTGGGCATGGGCGAGACCCGCGAGGAGATCAGCCAGGCGCTCCAGGACCTCTACGACGCGGGCTGCGAACTGATCACCATCACCCAGTACCTGCGCCCGTCGCCGCGCCACCACCCCGTCGACCGCTGGGTCAAGCCCGCCGAGTTCGTGGAGCTGAAGGAAGAGGCCGACGAGATCGGCTACGCCGGTGTCATGTCCGGCCCGCTGGTCCGCTCCTCCTACCGCGCCGGCCGCCTCTACCAGCAGGCCATGGAGCGGCGTGGCGCGTCGCTCGCCCTGCCGGGCTGAGCGTCCCGGCCACCCCGCTCACCACTACGGCCCCGGCTCCTGAGCCCGACGGATACCGGGGCGGTGGTGGCCTGAGCGAGGAGTTCCGGACCGTGGTGCCCCGGGGGCCGATGTGCCCTTCCGTGCTTCCCGGGCGAGACGGTAGGCGTCGGCCTCGCGGATGAGGTGCCGGTGACGGAACAGGAGCGTCTGGGAGTTCATGCCGCTGATGCTGGGATTTCCCCCAAGGTGAAGGTCAACCGGCGCACGGGGAAAGGCTGAGCCCACCCACCCTCAGGCGCGCAAAAACTCCTGTGCGCGCCGCCCTCACCCGCTGCTAGCTTTCGGCCATGGCAATTCGCAGCAACTTTCTCTGAGCGGTTCGTCCGCAGACCCGGCGCCCCGTGGCCCAGTAGCCGCCCCGGCGCCGGTGAGGTCTGCGCGCCGTCGCGCCGCCCTCCCGCCGTGTGCGGGGGACGGGCGGCCGTTTCCTGAACCTCCGCGTCGAGAAATGAGCTCTGACCATGCCTGTTCAGCCTTCTTCGCATGCCGCGCTTGCCGACTGGTTCCGTGCGCACGCCCACACCCTGACCACGCTCGATCCCCAGCAGCCCCCCGACGACCTCGAAGCGCTCCGGGAGATCGTCGGTGACGCGCGGGTCGTCGCGATCGGCGAGGGTGCCCACTTCGTCGAGGAGTTCTCCCTGGCGCGCCGGCGGGTGCTGCGCTTTCTCGCCGAGCGGTGCGGATTCACCGTCCTCGCGATGGAGTTCGGCTTCAGCGAGGCCTTTCCGCTCGACCGGTGGCTGCAGGGTGCGGGCGACGACGGTGACCTGGCACGGGTGAGCCGGGCCGCCGCCGAGTGGGGCGCCGCGGATCTCATGAACTGGCTGCGCCACCACAACCGCGCCAGCGGGTACCCCCTGCGGTTCGCCGGCATCGACCTCCCCGAGGCCGGCGGGGCGCTGCGGCCCGCCCTGGAGCCGGTGGCCGACTATCTGCGTGAGGTCGATCCCGACGCCCTGCCCCTCGTCGACACCGCGCTGGCGGTCAGCGACCGGTTCCTCGAGGGCGTCGGCTCCGGCGCCGCGGCCGCGCCCGCGTGGGCCAAACGGGAGGCCGCCGAGCAGAACGAGCTGACCGCCGTACTGGCGCGGCTGTTGCTGCGGCTGCGTGCCGCCGAACCGCTCTACGTGCCCCGCAGCGGACAGCGCCGCTTCGACATCGCCCGGCGCCGGGTGGAGGCGGCCTGCCACACCGACCACATCTTCCAGGCGATGACCGCCCTGATGTCCGGCCGGGGCCGGGCGGCGGACCTGGCGGTGCGTGAGATCTACATGGCCGAGTCGGTGCGCTGGCATCTGGAACGGGCCGCCCCCGGGACCCGGATCGCCCTCGTGGCGCACAACAGCCATATTCACAAGACGGAACTGGAGCTCGGCGGCGGCCTGACCACGCTGCCCATGGGCCTGCACCTGCAGCGGATGCTCGGCCGGGACTACCGCACGGTGGCCCTTGTCCACACCGCCGACCATGTGCCGGAGATGTACCTCGACGCGAACGCCACGGTCGGCTTCACCGTTGCCGAAGCGCACCTTCCGCCGCCCGAACCCGGCAGTGTCGAGGCCGCCCTCACCGACGCCGGACTCGCCGACCGGATCACCCTGACCGATCTGCGCCAGGCACCGCGCGACCCCCAGGGCGCGCCGCTGCCCCACGCGATCCGGTCCCAGAGCTCCACCTTGCACACCCCGGTGTCCGTGGCGTTCGATGCCGTGCTCGCGGTGCCGACGGTCACCCGGGACCGCACCGTGCGCTTCTGATCGCGCCGTACATGGGCGGGCGGGGCTTCCCGGGCGTGAAGCCCCGCCCGCCTGCGGCCTCGGGGCCAGGGCGGCGGCTGCAGCGTCGCTCTGCGCTGCCGTTCGGAACGGGCACAGGCACCGGGGCCGGCCGTGTCGGCCGAACGGGCGGAAGATGACGCGACGCCCATCGGCAGGTCACCGCCGCGGGAAGGGCGAGGGCATGAGCCATCGAACGGCAGGTGATCCGGCGTGAGGGCGTTCGTGCTCCGGAGGGTCGGCGAGGTCGGCGTCATGGAGAAGCCGGTCCCCGAACCGGGCCCCAACGACGTGGTGGTGCGCACCACCGCGGCCCTGGTGTGCACCACGGATGTGCATGTCATGAGGGGCGTGATTCCGGTCGCGCCGGAGGTGACACTGGGACATGAGGCGGTCGGTGTCGTCCATGCGCTCGGCTCGGCCGTCGAGGGACTGGCCGTGGGCCAACGCGTCGCGGCTGCCGGGATCACGCCCTGCTTCCAGTGCGACGCCTGCCAGCGCGGATTCTCCTCGCAGTGCCAGGGACGCATGCTGGGCGGGGCGAAGTTCACCAACCAGCGTGACGGGACCCTGGCCGAGTACTTTCTCGTCAACAACGCCGAGGCCAATCTCGCGCCGATTCCCGACCGGCTCTCCGACCACCAGGCGCTGTACGCCACCGACATGCTCTCCACGGGGTTCGTCGCCGCCGAACACGCGGAGCTCGCCCTGGGCGAGACCGTGGCGGTCTTCGCGCAGGGCGCGGTGGGGCTGTCGGCGACGATCGGCTGCCGGCTGCTCGGCGCCGGCCTCATCATCGCCGTCGAGTCGGTTCCCGCACGTCAGGAGCTCGCCCGCCGCTTCGGCGCCGATGTGGTCGTCGACCACACCCGGTGCGATCCGGTCGAGCGGATCATGGAGCTGACGGACGGCCAGGGCGTCGACGCGGCAATCGAGGCGCTCGGCGCTCCGCAGACCTGGGAGGCGGCCTTCCGGGTCACGAAGCCGGGAGGCCGCGTCTCCAACGTCGGGTACCACGGGGAGGTACACGAGCCGCTGCGTATCCCCCTGGAAGCGTTCGGTTATGGCATGTCGGACAAGCAGCTGTACGGCGGGTTCAACCGCGGCGGCCGCGGGTGGCTGCGGCGGATCTTCCGGTTGCTGGAAACGGGGAAGGTCGATCCCACGCCGATGACCACCCATGAGTTCGGCTTCGACGAGATCGAGCGGGCCTTCCGGATGATGGCGGCGAAGGAGGACGGCATCATCAAACCGCTCCTTCACTTCCCCGCGGGCGGTGCGTAGACCGCGCCGGTGGTGGTGCCGGTGCCCGGTTGGCCGTTCAGCGGTACTGCTTCAGCTCTCCGGGCCGCGCGAAGTAGAAGGCCCGTGGCCCGTCCGTCGCGCCGGTGTTCCCGCAGAGGCACGGGGCGGGCCGCCCTTCGACCAGTGCGCTGCCGTTGAGGACGCGTTTGCCGTCGAAGTGGCGGCCGGTCCAGCCGAAGATATGCGTTCCCCGGCCCAGCCGCATGATGCCGGCGGTGATCCGCGCCGTCGGAACCGGCAGGCCACCGGACATGAACGGCAGGGACAGGAAGAGGTTCCACTTTTCCCGCGCCGCCGGGCCGGTCCACAGCGCGACGGTCACCGCCGCCCCGTCCAGGTCGGGAATGCAGCCACGCACCCGGTAGGGCTTGGCGACCGGCGTGGTCGTGTAGTGCCAGAGCGCCGTGGCAACGGCCTGCTGCGCCCGGGAAAGACACTCCGGCGAGCAGGTCACCGGCTGGTTCGGCACGGCCATGTCAGCCTCCCTTGTTCACGGCCACATCGGCGGCCAGCCGAGGACGAGGCCGGCGAACAGACTGAAAATCCACAGCACGGCGAGCGCGGCGACCACACCCAGGGCACCGATTCCGATGACAACAGCCTTTGCTCCTAAGGAATGTGCCATGCTGCCATCCTCTCTCTCACCTCCTCCGGGGTGTGCGGCGGGGTACGGATTCCTGAGCCGTCGGGTGCGGCCAGGCGCGCGGCGGCGGTCTCACGGCGCAGCGGGACGCACCGTGGCGCGTCCCACGCTCAGGTACGTGAATCCGGCGGAGACCAGGGCGTCGGGATCGAGGGTGTTGCGGCCGTCGAAGAGGAGCCGGCGGCGCATGGTCCGTCCGGCGGAGGCCCAGTCGACGTCCCTGAGTTCGGGCCATTCCGTCACCACGAGGGCGGCGTCCGCGTCGCGCAGTGCGGCCGCCGGTGACGGGTGGCGCGTCGTGGCGTTCCAGGGGGTGACATCGGCCGGGCGGGCCATGGGGTCCCAGCAGTGCACGGTGGCGTTCTCCGCGAGGAGCCGGGCGGCGATGACCGCGCTGGGGGCCTCGCGCAGATCGTCGGTGCCCGCCTTGAACGTCATGCCCAGCAGCGCGACGCGGCGCCCCTGGAGACCGCCGAGTTCCGTCTTGAGGCGCTGGATGGCGCGGCGGGGCTGGAGGTCATTGACCTCGATGACGGAGTTGAGCAGCTGGAAGGGGTAGCCGGAGTTGCTGGCCATGGCCCGCAGGGCACGGGAGTCCTTGGGGAAGCAGCTGCCGCCGTAGCCGAGGCCCGCCTTGAGGAAGTGCGGGCCGAGGCGGTGGTCCATGCCGATGGCCGTGGCGACCTGTTCGACGTCGGCGCCGGTGGCCTCGCAGACGGTGGCGATCTCGTTGATGAAGGTGATCTTGGTGGCGAGCAGGGCGTTGGCGGCGAGCTTGACCATCTCGGCGGACGCCACCGACAGCGTCTGCACCGGACCGTCGACCCCGTCGTGAAGTTCCCTGATCAGCCGGTCCGTTCGCGCGTCGGAGGTCCCGATGACGATGCGGTCGGGGTGCAGGAAGTCGTCGACCGCCTTGCCCTCCGCGGTGAACTCGGGGTTCGCCGCGTACCCGACATGGGCCAGCCCGGCCTCGTCGAGGGCGGCGCGGACCCGGTCCCCGGTGCCCACCGGCACCGTGCTCTTGACGACCACCGCCGTCAGGTGGGGCGCGTCCTTGAGGGTTTCGATGACCGACCAGACGCGGGACAGGTCGGCGTCGCCGGACGCGGTGGGCGGGGTGTCCACACAGACGTAGGCGATCTCGGCGTCCTTGAGCGCCGTGTGGGCTTCGAGGGTGAAGGTGAGACGGTCCTTGTTCGCCGCGATCAGGTCGCCCAGACCGGGTTCGTGGATCGGCACCTCACCCCCGTTCAGCAGCCTGATCCGCTCCGGCTGCACATCGCGCACGGTGACGCGATGGCCCAGCTCGGCCAAGCACGCGCCCGTGACCAGGCCGATGTATCCCGCGCCGAAGACGGCGACGGTGCGTGGTGTGGTGACCATGGGGAGGAACTCTTTCCTGAGAGAGGTGCCGGCCGCCGGGTCGCCCGGCGGCCGGCGGGGCGGTGTCCATGAGCCCGCACGGGCTACGGAGCCGTGACGGGCCGGGCGTCGAGGGCGACTTCGGCGCCGTTCTGCCGGGTGTTCCAGCCGGTGCGGGCGCAGGTGACGATGCCGTACCAGCGCAGCCAGCGCAGGACGGTCCAGGCCATGACGATGGCCAGCGGCATCATCACCCAGGTGAGGGCGCGGGACCGGATGCGTTCGTCGCTGCGGATGATGCCGAGGTAGCGCAGGCCGAGGGCCCAGCCGAGGAGGAAGGGCACCCAGAGCATCGACAGGGGCGGCAGGTTGTCGTAGGCGACCGGTTCGACGACCAGCAGCCACACCGTCACCACCTGCGTCATGATCATCTGGAACCACCGCATCAGATGGAGCCAGAACGCCGGGCGGGCGGGGGACAGATAGCGCATCCGCCATACGGAGCGGATGGTCGAGCCCCGCATCCACCGCAGATACATCCGGGTGAAGTGGCTCCACTTCTCCGGCATGGCCGTGAAGACGATGGCCGACGGCTGCTGCACGGTCAGACCGCGCTCCTGTGCGTAGAGCGTGAGCAGCGAGTCGTCGGAGAACATCACGGTGTTGCCCAGGAAGGTCTCGCCCAGATACGACCCGAGATTGTCGCGGACGACCTCGGCGCGATAGGCGGCCAGCGGACCGGAGTTGACCATCACGGCGCCGACGGCGGACTGGCCGGAGCGGTCGACGAGCTGACTGGTGACGAACCAGAGGTCGGTCACGCGCGCCAGGAGGTTGGCCCGGTTGTTGGTGGCGATGACGATGCCCGCAGCGGACTGGACCCTGGACCGGGCGAACGGTGCGAGGATCTCCTGCACGGCGTTCGGGGCCAGACAGGAATCGCTGTCCACGGTGATGTAGATCTGCGCCTGCGGGCTCACCCGGACCCCATGTGCCTGGGCATGACGCTTTCCCTCGTTGGGAACGCGTTGCCAGGTGGTGCCGATGCCGTGGTCGGCGGCAGTCTGCCGCCACCAGTCACGGACCTCGGCGTAGTCCGAGGTGGTGGAACCGTCGTCGACGACATGGACGCTGTCCGGGCGCCGGGTCTGGCGCAGGAACGACTCCAGCCCGAGGCGCAGATAGCCGGGATCTTCGTTGTAGACCGGCATGAGGATCGCCACATGCAGTGCGTCGAGCTGCCGCGCGGCGCGCTCCTTGACGCGTCGCGGGCGTTCGAGGTGGTAGAGCAGGGTCTGGATCAGGAAGATCACGAAGAGGGTGAGCCACACGTAGGACAGGCGCCCGGTGACGTCCGCGTCCCAGCGGGCCGCGGACAGCGCGTGCTGAGCGGTCCAGCCGCCGGCCAGGATCAGCACGATGATGCCCATGAAGACCGTGGCGGACCGGTGTTGACGGGCAGTCAGCACCGGCGTCCGCTGGGTGGTCACTGCTCGCCCACTCCACGGCGGGTCCGGAATCCGAACCGGATCAGCAGGAATCCGCTGAGGACCGCGAAGGCGCTCACGCCCAGCAGCCACCACCCGGTGGTGAACGTCATCGTCCCGATGGTGACCGTCCCGAATAAGCCCGACTTGGCGAGCTGTCCGTAGTCAGAAGGCATACCGATTTCCCCCCACGAATGATGATTTTCATACTTGCGGCGGTCATCCTAGAGTTACTTGACACTTCACGAACCCTCGAACGTTTCTTCGAGTGAGGGGTGACAACGGTGTCCTGAGGGAGGGGGGCGACAGCGGTCCGCATTTCAACAGTTTTCGACATCGCCACACTCGGAAGGACACCCTCCGTTGTGTGGCAGGTCAGTGGCCGTGGCGGCAGTGACGCCGGGGGTGCGGAGGGGGAACAGGGCTCCCGCGGGGCCGTGTTGGAGTCTGCCGGTTTCGGTAGCGGCTTGATGCGTCTCAAGTCGATAACAGGGGGGCGTGCGGGGGGCGCACTCACCCCGCAGGTGTCACGCGGGCCACAGAGGTGAGCGCCCGTCGGCCGGGAGCATGCGCGAAAGCCCCCGGTACTGTTCCTCCACCGGGGGCTTTGGTGCAACGTCGCGTGGACGAAGGCGGGTTGGCCGGCTGCCGTCGGCAGCCGGAGCCCCGCCGGTGCTCACCTCTCCTTGATCGAGGCGCTGATGATCTCGCCGCCGGAGACCGTGTAGGTCCCCTGGTAGACCCGTACCGAGCCGTCGGTCTGGACGGCGCGGAGAACGGCGCTGACCTGCCCCGCGCTGCCGCTGTCCACCGCGCTGAGGCTGATGGCCACCGTGCTGTTGTAGCCGGACACCCACTGCGTGTACGAGTTGCCGCCGATGTTCTTGCCGCCGAGGTCCCAGGCAGACGAGAAGTCCCGGGCGTTGATGTCCCGGTAGTACTCCTCCACGACCGCGCTCGGGTTGTCGGGTGACGGTGAGCTGTACGTCGGGGTGG
Source organism: Streptomyces sp. NPDC001219 (assembly GCF_053597915.1). Taxonomy (NCBI): domain Bacteria; kingdom Bacillati; phylum Actinomycetota; class Actinomycetes; order Kitasatosporales; family Streptomycetaceae; genus Streptomyces; species Streptomyces sp. NPDC001219. The sequence continues at coordinate 68,606 of NZ_JBSFJF010000011.1, forward strand.
GGGAGGGGAAGTCGGTCGGCGGCAGGGTCCCGCCGTAGGCCGGCGGGGAGGAGGTCAGGTCGGTGGGAGGCACGGAACCGATCGTCGGGCCGGGAGTCGGGGTGTCCGAGGAGCTGACGTCGACCGTGGTGCCGTCGTACGGGGAGTTGGTGGACGAGGAGAGGACGACGGCGGTCACGACGCCCGCGACGAGCAGCGCCGCCATCAGCCACAGCAGCCACTGCGGGAGGATGGTGGTGCCCACCCGTACGTAGCCGTGCCGGGTGTCAGCGGCCGGCTGAGCGGTGCCGGCCGCTGTGCCGCTCTCGCGCGGCATGCCGCAGTTCGGGCAGAGCATCGCGGCAGCGTCCTCCTGGAGCGCGCCGCAGTGTGTGCAGGACGGCATCGTCATCTCCCCCCGTCGTCCTTCGTGTTCCTGGTTCCGGCCGGTGCGTCGTCGGTCCGCTTACAGTCCGTGGACCGCCTCCTCGATCGCCACCGCCAGGGTGGCCAGGGCGGTGAAGTCCGGGACCGCGCCCACGAGCGCCCTGGCGAACAGCCGCAGCTTGCCCTTGCGCGGGGTCTCCGAGGTGGCCTCCTCGCGGGCGTCCTCGGCGGCCTCGATCAGGTCGTCCCGTTCGGGGTGCTCGGACCGGCCGAGCTCGTCGATCAGCCGGGTCAGCAGCGCGCCGAGGTCCTCGGGAGAGGGCTGCTGCCCGCCGGTGTGCTCGGTCAGCCCGCTGTCGCGGACCTCCGCCTTGGCGTTCCGGCCGCTGGCGACGGCGTTTCCGACGACTTTCGAGCCGCCGGTGGCGATGATTCCGTCGTTCCTGCGCATGCGGATTCCTCATTCCTTGTGCGGTTGTCAGCCGAGTCTCGCGGTGGTCAGTCGAGCTTGACCCCGGGGATCTTGTTGAGGAGGTTCATCGCGATCCGGGCCCGGTCACCGGAGGCGACCGGACTGGAGTCCACGCGGGCGCCGTTGGACGCGATGATGCCGTTGTTGATGATGGCCTGCTGACGCTGAATCAGTTCGCCCGCGTCGATGCCGCGCTCCTCGGCGAACTCGACGAGGGCGTCCAGGACCCGCTTCTCCACCGTCTTCAGGACCATGCTGCTGTCGGCCTTCTGGAAATGGCGGTGGTGGCGGGTGGAAGCGGCCTGCCGGCGGACGCTCTGCCGCGCCCCGTAGTCGAAACAGCGCAGCCGGGTGATCAGCTTGTTCTGCCGGCGTACCCGCCGGGACATCCAGAAGTCGGGGGCGAACCCCGCGACGGCGCGCGCGGGGGAGGCCAGCAGGACGAAGAAGGTGCTGATCGCTGTCCTGGAGACCAGCGCGGCGACCTCACCCACGGGCGGCCGGGGCATGAGGGTGTCGATGACCCGGTAGCGGTCGAGCAGCGGGAACAGCACCGTCGGGACGGCCTCCACGAAGAGGTTGGAGTCCGACCGCACGAAGCGGAGGAAGAGCGAGGTGACCAACTCGCCGCCCCAGCCGGTGGAGTGCACGGCCAGGTAGGGGCGCGCGCCCTCCTCGGGCGTCCGTTTCAGCGCGTCCATCTGGTCGAACGGAATCCGGGGCACGGGCCGGCCGAGGGGATCGGGCAGGAAGCGGGTGTCCCCCAGGATGGTCCCGCCGTCGGCGAAGAGCCGCTCCTCGATTTCCAGACAGGGCAGCGCCAGGGTGCCGACGCGTGCCGCGATATGGGTGTACAGCTCCGTCACGTCGAATTCCTGCGGCTCCTCTCCCGACTCGTCCGGGGTGGTGACGTCGAACGTCAGTGACCAGGAGTCGAGTTCGGCGCCGTAGCCGAAGAACGGTGAGTAGCCGCTGTAGGTGGTGACGTTCCCGTCGGCGTACGCACCGATCTGGCGCAGCCGTGTCGCGATGGCGTTGTTGAGCGGCGGCGGCGCGTCCGCCGGGTCGAACCGGTTCGGGCGGAGGCTCTGGAGGTGGCGCCCGTACTTCGTGGAGAGCTCGAAGGAGAACACCGTCACCCAGGCGAGGAACAGCACCAGCAGGGTGATCAGCCCGTCGCCGACCCAGAAGGTGAAGACGAAGGCCAGCAGGAAGAGGACGGTGAGTACGAGATCCCGGCCGTGGCGGCGCGTGTTGGCCAGATAGGCGTGCCGGAGCACCACGGGGATGTCGCACGCCGGGGCCGCCGCCACACCCAGATGCGGTTCGGCGGCCACCTGTTTGATGAGCGAGGCGGCGTAGGCGCGGTCCAGGTAGGCGGCCGCGCACAAGTACCGGGTCAGTTGGCGGCCGTTGCCCCACCGCGGCACGGTGGTGCGGTGGTCGGCGGCCCGCGTGGCGCCGGCCGTCGTCGCCACGGCAGGCGCGGGCGGTGGAGCACCGTCCGCCTGCTGCGGCAGCGTCAGGGTCGCGGTCCCGTCGGCCACCACGGCCGCACCGCACCTGCTGCAGAACGCCGCTTCCGGGGCGGTACTCCCGCCACATCCGGGGCATGTCGTCGATTGCGTCATATTTTCCCCCCACACATGAGCCGGGCTCACGTCCAACAAGTGCACCACAAGAGCATTCTGAGAAAATGTCGGAGTCACTCTTTGAGGCTGGACCGTTACAGATCCGGAACGGGGTCTGGCAGGGGGCGGCCGGAGAGCGGCACCGACCAGTCCCCGATCAGCGACCGAAGCGGTGGTATCCATGGCAGATCACGACCTGACCGGTTTCGAGCGTGGCACCTTCACCCACGACGGCACCACCCACCCGATACTGCGGCGGGGCACGGGCCCCGCCGTGATCGTGGTGGCGGAGATACCGGGGATCACGCCCAAGGTGCTGGAGTTCGCGACGCGGGTCGCCGGTGTCGGCTGTACCGCGGTGCTCCCGGTGCTCTTCGGTACGCCCGGCCGCGATGCCGACCCCGCACACGTCGGCCGGCTGAGAGCGGGCCTCTCCATGGCCTCGTCCATCGGGAAGGTCTGTGTGAGCCGGGAGTTCACGGTGCTGGCCACCGGGAGAACCTCCCCGGTGGTGACCTGGCTGCGGGCCCTGGCCGCGCACGAGCACGAGCGCTGCGGCGGCCCCGGGGTCGGGGCCGTCGGCATGTGTCTCACCGGTGGCTTCGCCCTCGCCATGGCCACCGACGAGCGGCTGCTCGCCCCTGTCGTGTCCCAGCCGTCGCTGCCGCTGGCCCTGGGCAGGAGACGGGCCGCCACCATGGACCTGTCCGCCGAGGACCTCGCCGTCGTCCGGGGGCGCTGCGAGCGCGAGGGGCTGCGGGTCCTCGGGCTCCGGTTCCGCGGCGACCGGCTGGTGCCGGGCGACCGGTTCGCCTTTCTGCGCCGCGAACTCGGTGAGGCGTTCACCGCCGTCGAGCTGGACGACTCCGCCGCGAACCCGCAGGCCGTGCGTCCGCCGCACTCGGTCCTGACCGAGCACCTCGTCGACGAGCCCGGCCAGCCGACCCGTGCGGCGCTGGACGAGGTGCTCGACCTGTTCCGTACGCGGCTGCTCGGGCAGGACCGCGGGCCGGTCGCGGAGGCGCCGGCCGCCGGGGGAGGGGAGTGAGGCCGGGTGTGCCGGGCGGGCGGTGACCGGCGGGGTCAGCCGTGCGCGGCCTCCGGGGCGTCCCGCTCCCGCGCCCGGGGTCCGCCGGGGGAGGTGCACCCCAGGACGAGACGGCGGACCCGGTGCGGAGGGCGGGCGGCGAGCCACTGGGCGACGCGGCCGCCCATGGAGGTGCCGTACACATCGGCCCGCTCGACCTCCAGGGCGTCCAGCACCGCGATCACGTCGTCGGCGAACAGCCGTGTGGAGTACGGCCCGTCGGGTGCGCCGCTGGCCCCGGTGCCGCGGTAGTCCATGGTGAGGGTGGCGTGCGTGGCGTGGAAGTCCTCGCGTACGCCGTCCCACCAGTGGTGGTTGTTCGCCTGCCCGGCGAGGAGCACCAACGGGCGCCCGGAGCCGTGCCGTTGCCAGGCCAGGACGGTTCCGTCCTGGGCCCGGGCCGAGGTGTGGAGCTGTTGGGAGTGGCCGGTCATGCCGTTCCCGCCTTCCTGGACGGAGTGGTCCGCGTACCGTTCCGCGCCCGCCGCCGGGGCGTCGAGGCGAGGCGCGCGGAGCATGGCACCATCAGTGTGCCGAGGCTGTCATGAGTCCTCATGAGGCCCTGCTCAGGTGGCGCTCTCCCGGAGTCCGCGCGCATGCTTCCCGCGGCGGCCGCCGGGCCGCCGTGTTCCCTCAGCACCTGGAGGTCACCGCATGACCGAGCTTCCGCTCTCCGGCATCACCGTCGTCAGCGTCGAGCAGGCCGTGGCGGCGCCCTTCGCCACCCGGCAACTGGCGGACCTCGGCGCCCGGGTGATCAAGGTCGAGCGTCCCGGGGAGGGTGACTTCGCCCGCCGGTACGACACCACGGTGCAGGGGCAGTCCAGCTACTTCGTGTGGCTCAACCGGTCCAAGGAGTCCCTGACCCTGGACCTGAAGGCGCCGCGCGGACGGGAGATCCTGGAGCAACTCCTCGGCGGCGCCGATGTGTTCGTACAGAACCTGGCCCCGGGGGCGGCGGCCCGGCTGGACCTGGACGCGGCCTCTCTGGTGGCGCGGCACCCCACGCTGATCCCCTGCACGGTCTCCGGCTACGGCACCACCGGGCCCTGGGCCGACCGCAAGGCCTACGACCTGCTCGTCCAGTGCCAGACCGGGCTGGTGTCCCTCACCGGAACCGCCGGGGAGACCGCCCGCGCGGGGGTCTCGGTCGCCGACATCGCGGCCGGTATGTACGCCTACTCGGGCATCCTGACCAGCCTGTACACCCGGGCCGTCAGCGGTGTCGCCCGCCCCGTGGAGGTCTCCCTCTTCGAGGCGCTGGCCGAATGGATGAACCAGCCCGCCTACTACACCCGGTTCAGCGGCACCCAGCCCCCGCGGCTCGGCACCCAGCACGCGACCATCGCGCCGTACGGGGCCTACACCGCGGCCGACGGCCAGGAGGTGCTGTTCTCCATCCAGAACGAGCGCGAGTGGGCCGCCCTGTGCGAGCGGTTCCTGAAGCGCCCCGACCTGGTGGACGATCCGCGCTTCGCCACCGGCCCGGACCGGGTGGCGCACCGGGACGCGCTGAACGCGCTCGTCGCCGAGCGGTTCCGGCAGCTGGACAGCCGGGAGGCGGAGGAGCTGCTGGACGCCGCGGGCGTCGCCAACGCCGGGGTCAACGACGTCGCGCAGTTCCTCGACCACCCGGTGCTGCGGGAGCGGGACCGCTGGCGCGACGTACGGATTCCCGGCGGGACCGTACCGGCGCTGCTGCCGCCGGTCGACCTCGCCGGCGCCGGCCACCGCATGGACCCGGTCCCCGCCGTCGGCGAACACACCACGAGCATCCTGGCCGAGCTGGGACACGGCGCCGCCGGCATCGAGCGCCTCCGCGCCGACCACGTCGTCTGACGCCGCCCCGGCATCCGGCACCGAGCGCGCATCCGGCACCGCACCCACGCCCGCCAGTGAGGAGCAGCACAGCATGAGCACTCTCGACATCCTGTCCGAGGACGAGCGGTTCATCGTCGGCACGGTGCACGACTTCGTGGACCGGGACGTCAGGCCGGTGGTCCGGGAGCTGGAGCACGCCGACACCTACCCCGCGGCGCTGATCGAGCGGATGAAGGGCCTCGGCGTCTTCGGCCTGGCCGTCCCCGAGGAGTACGGGGGAACTCCGGTCTCCACGCCCTGCTATGTGCTCCTCACCGAGGAACTGGCCCGCGGCTGGATGAGCCTGGCCGGTGCCATGGGCGGCCACACCGTGGTCGCGAAGCTGCTGCTCCACTACGGCACCGAGGAGCAGCGGTCCCGCTACCTGCCGCGGATGGCCACCGGCGAGATCCGGGCCACCATGGCGCTCACCGAACCCGGCGGCGGCTCCGACCTCCAGGCCCTGCGGACCGTGGCGCGCAGGGACGCGGACGGGTACGTGATCAACGGCTCGAAGACCTGGATCACCAACTCCCGGCGCTCCCGGCTGATCGCCCTGCTGTGCAAGACCGACCCCGAGGCCACCCCGGCACACCGGGGCATCTCGATCCTCCTCGTCGAGCACGGCCCCGGGCTGACGGTCTCCCGCGATCTGCCCAAGCTCGGCTACAAGGGCGTCGAGAGCTGTGAACTCTCCTTCGACGACTACCGGGCACCGGCCGACGCGGTGCTCGGCGGCGTCGAGGGCAAGGGGTTCGCCCAGATGATGCGGGGACTGGAGACCGGCCGGCTCCAGGTCGCCGCACGGGCCCTCGGGGTCGGCCGGGCGGCACTGGAGGACGCGCTCGCCTACGCCCAGGAGCGCGAGTCGTTCGGCAAGCCGATCTGGCGGCACCAGTCGATCGGCAACTACCTGGCGGACATGGCCACCTCGCTCTCCGCGGCGCGCCAGCTCACCCTGCACGCGGCACGCGAGGCCGACGCCGGGCGGCGGGTGGACATGGAGGCCGGTATGGCGAAGCTGTTCGCCTCCGAGACCGCGATGCAGATCGCCCTCAACGCGGTGCGCATCCACGGGGGTTACGGCTACTCGACCGAGTTCGACGTCGAGCGGTACTTCCGTGACGCGCCGCTGATGATCGTCGGCGAGGGCACCAACGAGATCCAGCGCAAGGTGATCGCCGGCCAGCTCGTCGAGCGGGGCGGCCTGGACGGCGCCCGTTAAGTAGCGGAATGGTCAAGTTCGCCGGACAAAAGGGGCATGAGGCTCATGTGCTGGTGCATTCTTCCGTCGCACGTCTGATCGATCAGGTAAAGATTGGCTTGTTCGTCACATCGGAGAGGGAGACACACGGGGGCCGGGCTGTGTTCTGTCGCTACGCACATCCGTCCGGGGCAGTTCCCGGGAGCGCGTCCCTCACGGGCAGTCCGCTCTCCGGAGAGCGTGGCGCCGGAGACGCCGTGCCGCCCACGTGGTGATCACCGCACCCGCCGGCCGGCGGGAAAAGGCGGATCGCCGCGGAACGCGGCGCCGCCCGCGCGGTGCATGACGCATACCGCAATGTGTTCCGACCGTACGCGTGCCCTGGCTTTTGCCATACCTCCGGGATCAGGTGGTGGACCGTGTTGCAGCGTGATATCGAAGTGAAACTCCTGCGCACCCTCGTGGCGGTTGTCGATGAGAACGGTTTCGCGCGCGCCGCACAGATCCTGCACGTGACGCAGCCGACCGTCAGCCAGCAGATCCAGCGCCTGGAATCCATCATTCAGGCGCCGTTGTTCCAGCGCGCCAAAAGGCCGTTACGGCTCACCCCCGCCGGGCGGGAGGTGGTGGCACACGCCCGGCGCGTCATCCTGCTCAACAACGAAGTGCTCAGCAAGCTCTCGGTGCTGCACAGCCAGAAGTCCTTCAGCATGGGCTGCTCGGTGCATTTCGCCGACGGACTGCAGAGCATGATCGGCCAACTGGCGGTGGAGCGCCCGCATCTGCGGTGCGCGATGGCGACCGGCCTCAGCGCCGTGCTCGCCGACCAGCTCGCCCAGGGCCAGCTGGAGGCGGCCCTGCTGCTGGGAACGCGGACCCCGCGCTGCGAGATGCTGGGAAGGCTGCGCCTGGCGTGGTTCGGAGAGGTGCCGCTGGTCACCGGGGACCGGTTCCCGGTGGCGCTGGTCAGCGAGCGCTCGGCCCTCAGCATGCGGATCGTCGACACCCTGGCCGAGCGCAACGTCTCCTGGCGCAGCGTCCCGTGGTGCTCCGACCCGCTGTCGGTCCGGGCCTCCGTCCAGGCCGGGCTGGCCTACACCGCGCTGCCCGCCGACACCCACCACAACCACCCCTCGCTGCGCCCCGCGCCACCCGGTGTCCTGGGCGCCGCGCCGGAACCCCTGCCCGTCTACCTGGCCTTCGCGTCCTCGGCGGCGGAACCCGTCGTCGACGCGGCACGGGCGGTGGCACGCGCGACGCTCAAGGCCCTGCCGCTGTCGCCGCCGTGACCGGTGGCGGGGACGGCCCCTTGCCCGCGACGGGGGCGCGGGCAAGGGGCCGGTCCGGTCAGTAGCCGCTCCGCGCCGCCCCGCGGGCCGCCAGCTTCGGGCCGTACGGAGCGGAGTCCAGCCACGCCCCCGCCCGGAGCCCGGCCGTCGCCACGGCCGCGGCGGCCCGCCGCCGCAGCCGGACCGAGGGGCGGTGCGCCAGCATGTGCTCCAAAGCCGTGCTCGCGCAGGCCCGGTTGTAGCCGGCCGCCTCCTTCCGCTCCTGGCCGAACCGGACGATCTCCGCCTCGGCCGCGCCCGGATCGCGGGCCGACAGCGCCTCCTGGGCGGCGCGCACCGCCCGGATCGCGTCCGGGATGCTGGAGTTCATGCCCCGGGCGCCGAACGGGGCGAAGAGATGGGCGGCCTCACCCGTCAGCAGCACCCGGCGGTGCGCGTCGGTGAAGGCCGCGGCCACCTGCTGGGCGAACCGGTAGGTCGACACCCAGCGCACCCGCTCGCCGTACGACGCGGGCAGCACCCGGGGAATCCAGCGGCGCAGCCCCTCCGGGGAGACGAACCGCTCCGGGACGTCGTTCACCCGCAGGTTGAGATCGACCCGCCAGCCGCCCGCGAACGGCACGATGAGGACGTTCCGGCCGCCGACACCCGGGTGCTGGTAATGGAAGACCCGCTCCAGCGGCACCGGATGGGCGGGGTCGTCGTCCAGGTCGACCACCACGAAGGTGTTCCGGGAGCGCGGCCCCTCCAGGGGACTGCCGATGGCGGACCGCAGCGCCGACCGCGAGCCGTCCGCCGCGATCACGTAGTCCGCCTCCCACTTGACGCCCGTGGCGTCCACCAGCCGTACCCCGTCCGGGGAGCTCTCGGCCGCGGTCACCTCCACACCCCAGTGGAACTCCACCCCGGCCTCCCGGCACGCGGCGGCCATCAGGTCCTCGGTGCACACCTGCGGAAGGCTGGTGAACGGCGGCAGTCCGTCGCGGCGCAGGGGCGGATAGGTCCGGGAGTAGATCTCCCGCCCGGCCCAGAACGACCGCTTGGTGGCCCACATCAGGCCACGGCCGGCGATCTCGTGGCCGAGCCCGGGGCTGAGCCCCTCCAGGGCGCGCAGTGACGCTCCGTGCAGATAGGCGGCGCGGCTGCCCGGCCGGACCGTGTCCCGGGTGCGCCTCTCCAGGACCACCGCGGGCAGGCCGGCGGCGCGCAGTGCCAGCGCGGCGCTCAGCCCGGCCGGGCCGGCGCCGACGACCAGCACCGGATGACGGGCCGCCGCCCCGTCGGCGGTGCTCACGCGCCCTCCTGGGCGAGATGGAGCACGTCCGGGGTGAAGGAGACGATGCGGCCGTCGAGCCCGCCGGTCAGCAGGGCGTGCCACAGCGCGGTGCGCATTCCGGTCTCCTCGCGGCGGAGCGTGATCTCGCGCTCCGTGGTGGTCAGTTCCAGGTAGTCCCCGGTCCTCCGGGCCGCCATCCCGGCGGCCTCGGCGGTGTGGACCACGGGTTCGAACTCCGGCACGTCGAGTACGTACACCGCGAGCCTCACGCCCCCGCCACCTCCGTGTTCTTCCGTATCAGCTCCGCCTTCCGCTGCCACAGCGCCTGCGCCGAGGGCTGCGGGGACCCGGCGATGTCGCTGAGGGCGTGCAGCGTCAGCTCCGCGTCCCGGGCGTCGGTCTCCGACATCTCGCGCAGCGGCCGGGTGATCTCCAGCTGGATGCCGTTGGGGTCGTCGAAGTAGATCGACTCGATCAGCTCGTGGCCCAGCGGACGGGTGACCCGCACCCCGTGCGCCTTCAGCCGGTCCCGCCAGGCCAGCAGCTCCTCCTCGGTGTCGACGTGGAAGGCGAGGTGCCGGGAGCGGTGCATGAGGTCGCTCGGCGGTTCCTCCTCCGGCAGGCCGAAGTAGTAGAAGAACGCGATCCGGTTCCCCCGCCCCATGTCGAAGAAGAAGTGCACGAAGTCCGGGTGGTCCTCGGTGACCCAGCCCGTCGCGGTGATCGCGTGCACCAGGGGCATCCCCAGGGCCCGGGTGTAGAACGCGTGGGTCGCACGCGGCCGCCAGGTGACGAAGGCCAGATGGTCGACGCCGTCCAGGCACGGGCCCGGCCGGCCGGACCGGGGACCCGCGGACGGTGATGCGGTTGCCAATGCTCCTCCTAGTAGGGGCGGAACGGCAGAGCGGCGCTGCCGGGGGCGTCAGCGCGCCGGTGACGGGGTGCGCCCGCGCAGCCCCGTACCGGCGACCAGCGCCCCGAGCAGCAGGGCCAGCCCGCCGATGACCAGCGCCCAGCGGGTGCCGCCCGCGTTGGACGAGGCCAGATTGAGGACCACACCCAGGACGGCGACGCCCAGCGAGGCGCCGACCTGGCGGGCGGAGTTGAGCGCCCCGGCGCCGATACCGGCCAGCTCGGCCGGGACCGAGCCGGCCATCCCGGCGACCAGGGCGGGCAGCGCGAAGGAGACCCCGAAGCCGAACGCCAGCAGACCCACCACCGTGGCCACCAGCGCACCGGCCGAGTCGCCGGTGAACGGTGCCTGGAGCAGCGCGCCGGCGCCCATGAGGACGAAGCCGATGGTGGCCGGGCGGCGCGGCCCGATCCGGCCGACCAGACGCCCGGTGAAGATCGGGTTGAAGGCGGTGGGCAGGGTCAGCGGAAGGAAGGCGAGACCGGCGCTGAACGAGGAGTAGCCGCGGCTGTCCTGGAAGAACAGCGAGAGCACGAACAGCAGCCCGGACAGGCCGAAGTTGGCGAGCAGGCCGGAGGCCAGCGCGGCCGAGAAACCGCGGCTGCGGAACATCCGCAGCGGCAGCATCGCCGCGTCACCGGCCCGCAGTTCGGCGACCACGAAGACCACCGCAGCGACCACCGCCAGCGCGAACGCGGTCAGCACCCCGGCGGCCGCCCAGCCCTTCTCCGGGCCCTCGATCAGCGCGTACACCAGCGCGGCCAGCGCCAGGACGCCGCTGAGCTGCCCGGTCAGATCGAGGCCGCTGCGCTGCTTGCGCGCGGTCTCCGGGGCCAGCCGCACCGTGATGACCAGGCTGACCAGCGCCAGCGGCACATTGATCAGGAAGATGGTGCGCCAGCCGACCGTGTCGGTGAGCACCCCGCCCACCAGCGGTCCGGCCGCCAGCGCCGCACCCGTGATGGCCGCCCAGGACCCCACCGCCCGGGCCCGCTCCGCGGGGTCGGTGTACGCGTTGGTGATCACGGCCAGCGAGGCCGGCAGCAGCAGCGCCCCGGCCACGCCCAGTGCCAGCCGCAGCACCACCAGCGCGTCGAGGGTCGTCGCCGCCGCCGAGACACCGGACAGCACACCGAACGCCACCAGGCCCCAGAGGAAGACCCGCCGTCCGCCGTAGCGGTCCGACAGCCAGCCCGCGGTGAGCAGCAGCGCGGCGAAGGTGATGGTGTAGCCGTTGGTGACCCACTGCAGGCCGCTCAGCCCGACGTGCAGGTCCCGGGCGATCGCCGGGAGCGCGACCGAGACGATCGTCATGTCCAGCAGGACCATGAAGTAACCGAGCGAGAGGCCGGTCAGTAAGGTGCGCGAGGGCTTACCGCTCCGTGCCGCGTCGGCGACGGAAGCCCGCTGTGGTTCCGCCTGCGTAGCCATGTGTTCTCCTCGGTTTCGGAATCGCCATTTCCGCCGCCTGATCCGCTTCGCCGGGCGGGCCAAATCATTGAACCGGACACGGAACGGGAATTGCCGGTGCCGGTGACGGGAATGTCCTATGGTTGTCATCGGCCCAGCCGATGGGTCTTCAACTGGGGGGCGAAGTCGTGGAGTTACGGCATCTTCGGACGTTCGAAACGGTGGCCCGGACACTCAGCGTCACACAGGCGGCCCGCGAGCTGCACTATGCGCAGTCCAGTGTCAGTGACCAAATTCAGGCGCTGGAAAGAGAATTGGGCGTCGAGCTGCTCGACCGGTCGCAGCGCCGGATTCGGCTGACTCCGCAGGGGTCGGTGCTCTCGGAGTACACCAACAGAATCCTCAAGCTGCTGGAGGAGGCGCGCTGGGCGGTCTCGCGGCCCGGCTCGGAACTGGCGGTCGGCGCGCTGGAGACCGTGGGCCTGCACCTGCTGCCGGAGGTGCTCTCGCACTACCGCACGCTGTACCCGCACGCGCGGGTGCGGGTGGGCCAGGACAACCGCGGCGAGCTGTACCGCGCGGTGCGCCGGGGCGACCTGGACCTGTGCCTGACCTTCGGCGACCCGCCCGCCGACGCGGGCCTGTGCCACGAGACGCTGGCCGAGGAGCCGCTGGTGGTGATCGTGCCGCCGGGGCACGCGCTGGCCGCCCGGGGGCGGGCCGGCCTGGAGGAGCTGGCCAGGGAGTCCTTCCTGGCCACCGAGCGGGGCTGTGGCTTCCGGGAGATGTACGACAGCTCGTTCGGCGGCGCGCCGGCCAAGGAGCCGGTCGCGGAGGTGTCGGGGATCGGCACCCTCGGCGCGTGTGTCGCGGCCGGGATGGGCTGTGCGCTGCTGCCGTTGATCTCGGTGCGTGGCCAGGCCGCCCGCGGTGAGGTGGCCGTGGTGGAGGTCGGCGACACCGATCTGCGCACCCGGGTGACCATGACCTGGCTGGACCGCAACTCCACCAACCCCAACCTCACCGGCTTCCAGGCGGTACTGCGCAAGCAGCTGGCGGGCTGACGGCGGGCGGGCCCGTACCCCGGTCACCGCTCCACCGCCCGCGGCTCCGGCGCGGGCGGCGCCACGGGGGCCGGCTGCCGCGACTGCGCAAGGGGCGGCTGTACGACGGACGGCGGCGGAACGGGCTCCGGCGAAGGGGGCGACGGCGGCAGCGGGATCGCCCTGAGCCGGGCGCGGGCGATCTTGCCGGTGACCGTGGTCGGCAACCGGTCGACGAGCACCAGCCGTTCGGGCAGCTTGTAGGTGGCGAGCCCCTTGCCGGACAGGTGCGCGGTCACCTCCTCCAGCGTCAGCCGCGCCCCCTCGCGCAGCGCGGCCAGCAGACAGGAGCGCTGGCCCAGCCGGGGATCGGGCCGTCCCACCACCGCGTGCTGCGCCAGTTGCGGCAGGTCGTCGAGCAGCTCCTCGACCTCCAGCGCGCTGAACTTCAGACCGCCACGGTTGATCAGCTCGTCGGCCCGCCCCCGGTAGCGCACCGCACCGTCCGGGTCGAGGACGGCCAGATCGCCGGAGCGCAGCCAGCCGTCGTCGGTCAGCGCGGCCCGGGTCGCGTCCGGCGCTCGGAAGTAGCCGTGGAACATGTAGGGGCTGCGGTATTCGAGCTCCCCGGTCTCGCCCGGCCCGGCGGGTCCGCCGTCCCGGCCCCGCACCCGGACCTCTCCGCCGGACACCGGCCGCCCTATGGTGCTCACCGCCTCGGGCGGGTCACCGGGGCGGGTGAAGGTCCCCGCACCGATCTCGGTCATCCCCCACTGCACGACGAGCCGCGCGCCCAGCGTCCGCCGTACGCCCTCGGCCAGCTCCCGCGGCACCGGCGCGCCGCCGGTGCGCACCTCCCGCAGCCCGGCGGGAGCCCGTACGGCCGGTTCGTCGTCCAACAGGGCGCACAGGTCGCGCAGTTGGGCCGGTACGGCGAACGCCGCGGTGGCCGAGGCGGCGTGCAGCGCGTCCAGGAACCGCCGCGGATGCCATCCGTCGAACAGCCCGACGGCGCCGCCCACGACCAGGGCGAGATGCACCGACAGCAGCCCGAAGGCATGGCTGAGCGGGCTCGCGGAGACGAGGGTGTCCGCGGGGCCGAGACCGCTGTCCGCGGCGACGGCGGCGGCGTTGCCGAGCAGCCCGCCGTGGCTGTGCACACACAGCTTCGGACGCCGGGAGGTGGTCCCGGAGGAGGCGAGCAGCAGCAGCGGGGTACGGGGGTCCCGCGGGCGGTCCGGAAGCTCCGCGACCCGGTCCGGTGCCCCGGTCAGCAGCTCGGCCGAACTCGGCAGCCCGGCGCGCTCCGGCCCCGGCGCACCGCTGCCGGCGGACCCGCCCTCGGCGACCCAGACCCGCCGCAGCGAGGGACACTCCTCGCGCAGGGCACGGATCTCCCCGGTGCGGTCCCGGCCGCGGCAGGTGTCCCGCGCCACCAGCGCGGCGGCCCCGGCCTGCTCGACCAGCGACCGCACCTCGTGGGCACCGTAGGCGCGGTGCAGCGGCAACAGCACCGCTCCGAGCCGGGCGGTGGCCGCGTGCAGCGCCACCAGCTCCCAGGAGTCCGGCAGTTGGGCGGCGAGCACCTCACCGGCCCGGAGCCCCTGCCGGTGCAGGGCGGCGGCGGTCCGCTCGGCCTGCAGCAGGCAGTCGCGCCAGGTCCGCCACCGGAGCCCGTCCCACACGGCGGGGCCCGTACGGCGGGCGGCGGCACGCTCCAGAGCTTCGGTGAACGTCACCGACGTGGTCGTCGATTCCGGATGGCCAGCGTGCACGAAGATCCTCCGTCTGCGGCGGAACGAACGGTCACTGCCTTTCCGGCTCGGATTCTGGACGCGGACGAACGGCTCGTCCAGACAATGCCCGATAAGAATTCCTGATCCCGGGAAGTCGGCGGGACGCAATAAGAATCCCTTATTCAGGGCGCCGGATTCCGGTGGTGGCCGCCCTTTTCTCTTTCCTCGCGCACCGCTGTTCGGTCCGGCCGATGCGGACCATCGGGCCGGCCGAACCATCACCGTCACAGGGTCCAACTGGCGCCCAACGGCGGGTAGTTGCCGTACCGAACGAGGCCATCCGGCCCGTCGGCCGAAAGAAATCTCAATAGAGAGGGGCGATCCTCCGCTTCACGGCTGCGTCGTCAGGGGCTGCCACCCCACCGATCGGTGCCGCCGATGCCCGCCATCGAAAAAACCGAAGTGCCTTGTTTTCCCTGGCCGTTCGGTATGTTTCCGGGGTCCGGCGAACGCGGAACCCGCGCTTTCCCCTTTTCCGGTCACTTATGGCTTGCCGGGCGGACGAAAAGCGCCACAGAATGCCGACGGCCCCGATACAGGAGGTATCGATGTCCGTTGCCCACCCTTCCGGTAAAGCACAAGAACGGCCGCACCAGGCCGCGGAACATTCCGGGGACAGCGCATTCTCCGGCGCCGATGTGCGGCGGCTGGACGAGGCGATACGCGAGGCCCGGCTCGCCTCGGCGGCGTCGGCGCCGGCGCTCCTCGAACCGGTCGTGGCGGGCGGCGAGGCCGGCTCGCTGACCGAACGGCACTGCGTGTTCGACCACTGCGCCGTGCTGCTGTTCCCGCGCACCCTCGCGGCCGGACTGCGCTCCCTGGAGCGGCGCGGCCTGGCACCGCTGCCGACCGTGCCGAGCACCGTGGTGCGCCGGAGGCTGAGCGCACGCCACGGGCTCGACCCGGCCGGGTGCCCCGTCCACATCACCCGGCTCCGCCTGGAGTTACCGGACGGCCGGCGGCACGCCGCGGTGGAGGTGTTCCTCTTCCCCCGTGACGGCGCCGCGTTCGACCGGCGGGTCGCGGAGACGGAGGCCTCGCACGACTTCGAGCGGCACACCGCGTTCGTGGTGCCCCGTCCGGACCCGCCGCTGCTGGAACGCCTCGTCACCGCCTGGCGCACCGAGGCCGGCCTGCTCTGGGAAGGGGGCGGCCACAACCCCCACGAGGGCGGCCCGCAGGGCACCACGGTCATGTACTTCGTCCGGGACCACGGGTGGCCGGCCCCGCGGCGCCGGTTCGAACTGCACTGCGCCGGCGACCTGCGGGCCTTCACCGCCCGGATACCCCGGGAGACCGAGGCCGTCGCCCGTGCCTATGCCGCATGGCGCACCGACCGCGACGGACACCGCTGAGCACCGGGCCCCGCCCGCGAACCGGCGTACGCCCGTCCCACACCCACTCAGGAGACCACCGTGTTACGGAACGACACACTGGGCCCCAGGAACCTGACGCTCACCCCCGAGCTGCACCGCTATCTCCTCACCCAGGGCAGGATGACGCCCGACCCGGTCCTCGCCGAGCTGATCGCGCACACCACAGCGGCCGTCCCCGACCAGGCCCATATGACGGTCGCGCCCGAGGAAGGCGCCCTGCTGACCTTCCTCGTGCGGCTGCTCGGCGCCCGCCGCATCGTCGAGGTGGGGACCTTCACCGGCTACTCCGCGCTCTGCCTGGCGCGTGGACTGCCCGCCGGGGGTTCGCTGATCACCTGTGACGTCTCCGCCGAATGGACCGCCCTGGCCCGCGACTTCTGGTCCCGCGACGGGGTGGCCGACCGGATCGAGCTGCGGCTCGGCCCCGCCCTGGACACCCTCCGCGCCCTGCCGTCCGAACCGCATCTGGACCTGGCGTTCATCGACGCCGACAAGCCCGGCTACATCGGCTACTGGGAGGAACTGGTGCCCCGGCTGCGTCCCGGCGCGCTGCTGCTGGCCGACAACACCCTCTTCAGCGGCCAGGTGATCGACGCGGACCCGGGCGAGAAGCCCGCCGCCATCCGCGCGTTCAACGAGCACGCCCGCACGGACGACCGCGTCCAGCTGGTCATGCTGCCGGTCGCGGACGGGCTGACGATGGCCAGGAAACTGCCGTCCGGCGAGTCCCCGGTCTGATGGAACACACCAGCCCCGCGACGGCCGGCAGACCACCGGCGCCGGCCGGCGGGAGGACACATCTGACGGGGGCGCACCGGCCCGGCCACCCGCTGCCCTCGCTCACCGTCGAGGGCCCCTTCGTGGACCTCGACGAGGACTGCCCCTGGGACCTCGCCGCGGCCCGGCAGCAGCCGGACTGGGACGACCCGGTCCAGGCCGCGGCGATGCGCGCCGAACTCGCCCAGCTGCCCGGCCTGGTCACCTGGGAGGAGGTCCGCCTGTTGCGGACCCTGCTCGCCGAGGCGGCGACCGGGCACTACCTGGTGATCCAGGCGGGCGACTGTGCCGAGGACCCGGCGGAGTGCGAACCGTCCGCGGTCCTGCGGAAGGCCGGCCTGCTCGACGCGCTGGCCGGGGTGATGACCGCCGGTACGGGCAAGCCGGTGGTACGCGTCGGCCGGATCGCCGGACAGTTCGCCAAGCCCCGCAGCGCCACCACCGAGGCCGTCGAGGGCGTGCAACTCCCGGTCTACCGAGGTCACTTGGTCAATGCTCCGGAACCCACGCCGCTCGCGCGGCGGGCCGATCCACGCCGGATGCTGGACTGCTACCACGCCGCCTTCCGCGCCGTGAGCTGTCTGCGGCAGCGCACCAGCGCCTGGGCACCGCCCACCGGCGCACCGGTGTGGACCAGCCATGAGGCGCTGGTCTTCGACTACGAACTGCCCCTGCTGCGCCGGACCGTCACCGGGAACACCCTGCTGGCCTCCACCCATCTGCCCTGGATCGGTGAGCGGACCCGGCAGCCGGACGGGCCGCACGCCATGATGCTGGCGCAGGTCGCCAACCCGGTGGCCTGCAAGGTCGGGCCGACGACACGGCCCGAGGAGCTGCTCGCCCTGTGCGCCCGCCTCGACCCGGGGCGCGAGCCCGGCCGGCTGACGCTCATCTCCCGTATGGGAGCCCGGACGGCGGCCACCGCGCTGCCGCCGCTGGTCGCCGCCGTACGCCGGGCCGGGCACCGCGTCGGGTGGCTGTGCGACCCGATGCACGGCAACACCGTCACCTCGCCCGCCGGTGTGAAGGTCCGGGCGGTGCCGACGGTGATCGCCGAGGTCCGGGCCTTCCTGGAAGCGGTCACCCGGGCCGGCGGCACCCCCGCCGGGCTGCACCTCGAAACCACGCCCCACGACGTCCTCGAATGCGTCTGGGGAGACGACCCCGCGGACATCGACGCCGCACGGGCCGCCGGACCGTCCCCGTACGCGTCCCACTGCGACCCCCGCCTCAACCCGGCTCAGGCCGTCGAGGTGGCCCGCGCGTGGGCGAACCCGCCCACGCGGACCCCGGCATGCGCCACCGGCCCGGCACTCGGCCGGTCCCGCGCGGCGCATGCGCTACCCGTCCCTCCCGAAAGGAACGACACCATGAGCGAAACCGTCATCCGCACCGACGACGGCACCATTGCCATGATCAACGTCTTCGAGGTCGCACCCGAGCACCAGCAGGAGCTGGCCGAGGTGCTGAGCGAGGGCGCCGAGAAGTTCATCCGGCACCGGCCGGGGTGCGTCTCGGTGAACATCCTGCCCAGCACCGACGGCAAGCGGCTCGTCTACTACGCCCAGTGGCGCAGCAAGGCCGACATCAAGGCGACCATGGCCGACCCCAATGTCCAGGTCTACCGCGACAAGGCGGCCGAACTGGCGACGCCCGACCCGCACGCGTACACGGTGTTCGCCGTCCACCACCCCGAGAGCTGACGGCCCCACCGCCGGCCCGCCGGCCCCGTCACCCCCGTCCGCAGACCCCCGCGGGCACCGGTGCCGGGGCCGGCGGCCCGCCGTTCAGTTCGGCCAGCGCGCCGTCCAGCGCCTCGATGAGGTAGCTCTGCTGAGTGGACGTCAGGAAGGCGTGGCAGGGCAGGTTGAGGTGCTGCTCGAACCAGCTGCGTTCGGCGACCGGGCACTCACCGCGCAGATGACCGCGGTGGCGCCACTGCGGCAGCAGATGCTGGGGGAAGTACCGCAGCTGGATCTCCACGCCCCTGCGGTCCAGGGCCAGGACCAGCCGGTCGCGCAGCTCCTGGTGCCCGGCGAAGCAGGTGTAGAGGTGGTAGGCGTGTGTGCTGTGCGCGGGCGCCGACTGCGGGGTGAGGAACGGGTAGCGGGCCAGCACCTCGTCCAGCCGCCCGGCGAGCGCGCGCCGCTGCGCCCCGGCGGCCTCGGCCCCCGCGAGCTGGGCCTGCCCGAGGGCCGCGACCGCGTCCGGCATCGTGGTGTCCCTGCCGTACCGCCGTACGCCGCCGCGCGGCAGGGCCGTGGGGTACGTGCCCGACAGTCCGGCCCCCTGCGGCCGGGGGGAGGTGGTCCGGACGTCCGTGCCGTGGGCGCGCAGCCGGTGCAGCCGCTCCGCCCAGTCGTCCCGGTCGCAGGTGACCAGACCGCCCTCGCCGAGCACGGTGCTGGTCCGGGCGCCGCGGAGGCTGAAGGCGGCGAGGTCCGCCAGGGACCCGGGGCTCCGGCCGCGGTAGCGGGCACCCAGCGCGTGCACACAGTCCTCCAGCACCAGGAAGCCGTGGCGCCGTGCCAGTGCCATGACCGTGTCCATCTCGGCGGGGCAGCCGCCGTAGTGCACCAGCAGCAGGGCCCTGGTGCGCGGGGTGATCAGCGTCTCCAGCACGGCCGGGTCGAGATTGAGGGTGGTGGGGTCGATGTCGCAGAACCGGACCCGGACGTCGTGGTCGAGCAGCGGCTGGACGGTGGCCCGGTGGGTCTGCGGGGTGGCGATCACCTCGTCGCCGGGGGCCAGACCGAGCATCTGGACGGCCAGCTGGAGGGCGGCCGCTCCACTGTCCACCGAGACCGCGTGCCGGCTGCCGACCGACGCGGCGAAGGAGCGCTCGAACCGTGCGCGGCGGGCGCCGGCCGGCGGCGGTGTGCTCTCGTGGACCAACTCGGCCAGCACGGCCGCCTCGGTGTCGGCGGGCAGGCCGCCCCGCCTCTCCCAGGGCACGACGTAACTCTTGTCCAGCATCAGTTCCCCCAGGTCGTCTCCGGCGCGGCGCACCAACAAGGCGCGGTCCCATGACAGTCGAGGGGCGGCCGCCGGTGAAAGGGGCAGCGGCGGTCAGCAAGGTCAGTTAGGTCAGCTTCCGTCGTCCGGCGCCGGGCCGGCCCGCCGTGGCGGGCCCGGCGGCCGACACCGTCAGCGGGCGTTCCTCGGGTGCTGCCGCGCCGACCGTTCGTTGCCCCGCCGGTAGTTGCCCGTCCACCGGGCCATCACCAACTGGGCGTCACCGGCGGCTACTTCCCGCAGGAACCGCTCGGCCCGGTCACCCCGCACCACCGCCGCCCGCCGTCCGTGATGCCGCACCACCACGGTTCCGTCGCCCAGCTCCTCGTACACGAATCCCTGTGCCTTCGACACCCGCATGCCCCCTGTTCGTCCCCGCGCCGGGCCCTCATCGTGGCGCCGCGGCCGCCCCGGCGCGAGGCGGTTTCGCGGGCGGTCAGCTCCCCGCGGGCGGTGGTGCGGTGCTGCCGCGCGGGACGAGTTCGGTCGGCAGGACGACATGACGCTGGTGGGCGCCGTCGGAGTCGTCGATCACCGACCGGGCCAGATGGACCGCGGCGCGGCCTATCTCGGCGGCGGGCTGGGACAGCGTCGTCAGGCCCAGGACCCCGGCCATGACGTGGTTGTCGAAGCCCATGACCGAAACCCGCCCGGGGACCGGGACGTTGGCCTCCCGGAGCGCCGCCAGCAGCCGGAACGCGAAGTCGTCGGTCTCGGCGAACAGCGCGGTCGGCGGGTCCTTGAGGCTCAGCAGCCGCCCCACCGCCGCGCCCATCCCGCTGCCCTTCCAGTCCGGCACGCTCATCACGAGGGCGTCGTCGTGCTCCACACCCGCCTCGCTGAGGGCCCGCAGATGGCCGGTGAGCCGGTTCTTGCTGCTCCAGGCGAAGCCGGTCCGGTCGGACGTCTGGAGGAAGGCGATCCGCCGGTGCCCGAGGTTGAGCAGATGGCGGGTGCCGCGCAGCGCGGCGTCCGCGTCGTCCACGTAGACGCTGGGGCGCCCGGCGGCGTGCTGGCTGACGAAGACCAGGGGCATGCCCAGATCGTCCAGCCGGGCCCGCTCGGCGGGGGTCAGCGCGAAGCTCACCACGAGCAGGGCGTCGGCGTTGCGGCGGGCGGGCAACCGGTCGAAGAAGTCGGCGCGTTCGCGCACATCGGCCACGCTGTAGACCAGCAGGTCGAGACCCGCTTCACGCAGCGCGGGCGCCATACCGGCCAGCGCCGCGCTCAGGAACCACGTCTCCAGGTGCGGGGTGAGTACGGCGACCCGTCCGGTGCGGCCGGTCACCAGACTGGAGGCGCTGCGGGTGATCGCGAACGAGAGTTCGCGGGCCGCCTCCTCCACGCGGGCGCGTGTGGTGTCCGAGACCGTCGACAGTCCGCGCAGTGTGCGCGAAACCGTGGATACCGAAACCCCCGCCCGATGGGCCACATCGGCCATCGTGGCCTCGCTCCGAGCTGAGGACATGCCGGGACGCTAGCACAAAAGGACGATGACAGCGTTGCCAGAAGTTTCGTTAGGGAAATCCGTTGTTCACGAGCCGTTGACCTGGCGACAAGGCCACTTCTAGCCTGCAAGCGCTGTCATCGAAGACAGGCAAGACGTCAGGAGCACTCATGGCCTTGAGCCGCAGAACCCTGCTCGCGGGCGGTCTCGCCGCCGGAGCCGGGCTCGCCAGCGGTTGCGCGGGCAAGCCCCTGGACACCCTGCTGACCCAGGCTGCCCATGTCCCGCGTACCCCGGCCACCCTCGTCTGGTGGGTGTCCGAAATCCCCTCCCGGGACGGCCCGGTGGTGGCCGACCTGATCATCCGCGCCTTCGAGCGACGCTATCCGCACCTCCGGGTCCGGAAATCGAACGCGCTCAGCGCCACCGACGGCAACCGCGCCGCGGTCACCACCCAGCTCGCGGGGGCCTCACCCACCCCTGACGTCTACCTCGGTGACACCACCTGGCCCGCGCAGTTCGGGGCCAACTCCCTTGCCCTGCCGGTGCAGAAACTGCTGCCCAAGGACTTCTGGGCGGACTATCCGGCCGCCCTGCGGCGGGTGAGCGAATACCGCGGAGCCGTGTACGCGCTGCCCTTCTACACCGACAGCTCCTTCCTCTTCTACCGCAGGGACCTGCTGGCCAAGCACGGCCTGCCGGTGCCCCGCACCTGGGAGGAACTGCTGCGCACCGCGCGCAAGGTGCAGCGCGCCGGGGACGCCGCGTACGGCTTCCTCTGGCAGGCCTCCGTGTCGGAGTCGCTCACCTGCAACGTCACCGAGTTCCTGGCCGACGCCGAGGCGCCCGTACTGGACAAAACCGGCAAGGTGGCGCTGAACGGGCCGGGCGCGGAGCGGGCCTTCGCGCTGATGCGGGAGTTCACCGAGACCGGTGTCTCGCCCCGTACGGTCACCACCTACGCGGAGGCGGACTCGCAGGACGCCTTCGCCGGCGGCCGCGGCGTCTTCCTGCGCAACTGGTCCTACGCCTGGGGCAACGCGGCCGACCGCTCGGCCTCCAAGGTGGCCGGCCGGGTCGGTGTCGTCCCCCGGCCCGGCTTCGACGGCGACGGTCCGCGCGGGGTGAGCTGCGCCGGCGGCTGGAGCAACTTCGTCAATCCCAACTCCCACCACCTCGGGGCCGCGGTCGCCTTCGCCCGCTTCTGCGCCGGAGAAGAGGCACAGATGATCCTGCTGAAGCACGCCGGGGTGATTCCGGCACTCGACGACGTCCTGACCCGGCCGGAGGCCCGCCGGGCCGGTGACCCGACGCTGCTGCGGGCCAGGGAACTGCGGCTGGTCGCCCGGCCGGTGCAGAGCCCGTACTACCCCCAGGTCAGCAAGGCGCTCTACACCCAGGCCAACGCCGTGACCGGCGGCCGGGCCACGCCCGCCCAGGCCGTGCGCGCGGCCCGTGCCGACATCCGGACCGCGCTGGAGGGCAGGGCGCTGTGAATGCCGTGACCTCCTCCGTGACCGTCCCGTGGCGCCCGGAACCCCGCCCGGCCGGACCGCACGGACCCGCACCGCACGGCGGCGGCCCGGCCCGGGGCAGCCGCCGCCGGCCCGCGCGCACCGGCTGGCTCTTCGCCTCGCCGGCGCTGCTCACCATCGCCGCCGTGACGCTCTTCCCGGTGCTCTTCTCGGTGCTGCTCAGCTTCGCCGACGTCCGCCTGGAATACGGCGGGTTCAGCCTCTCGTCCCTGACGGGCGACCACTACGCCGCCGTGCTGAGCAGCCCGGAATGGCGCCATGCGCTCCTGTTCACCTTCGGCTTCACCGTCGTCACCGTCCTGCTGGAGCTGGTGCTCGGCACCGCGGCCGCGCTCGTACTGGAGCGGCTGGGGGCCGCCCGCGGCTGGGTGCTGGCGGTCCTGCTGCTGCCCTGGGCCCTGATCAACGTCGTCGCCGCCCAGTTGTGGGGCTACCTCTACAACGGCACCTACGGCGGGCTGACCTGGCTCTTCGAGCAGGTCCTCGGCAGCCAGCCGGACATCCTGGGGCAGCCCGCCTCCGCCATGGGCGCCATGGTGGTGGTCGACGTCTGGAAGACCACGCCCTTTGTCGCCATCGTCGTCCTCGCCGGGCTGATGCTGATTCCCGGCGACGTCTATGAGGCGGCGGAGATCGACGGCGCCGGTGCCTGGACGACGTTCTGGCGGGTGACCCTGCCGCAGCTGCGGCCGATCATGGCCATCGCCGTCCTCTTCCGCATCCTGCAGGCCTTCGGCATCTTCGACCTGCCCTTCGTGCTGACCCAGGGCGGACCGGGCACCGCCACCCAGTCCCTGGCGATCCTCGGCTACAAGACCCTCTTCCAGAACCTCGACATCGGCCGGGGCGCGGCGGTCGCCACCACCACCGCGGTCATCGTGATCAGTTGCTGTCTGCTCTTCCTGCGGGTCTTCAGGACGCAGGCCGACGAAGGAGGGCGGGCATGAGCCGCCGCGCACCGGCGTCCGGAATCCGCCGGTACCTCAACGCCGTCAACCTCGGTGGTCTGGCGATCGTCGTGCTCTCGGCACTGCCGCTGTACTGGATGCTCGCCTCGTCCTTCAAGGGACCGGGCGAGATCAGCGCCGCCCCTCCGAGCCCGGTGCCGGAGTCCGCGACGCTCGGCAACTACGCGGAGGCGTTCATCCGCAACGGCATCGGCCGCTATCTGCTCAACAGCGTGGTGGTGGCGTCCGTTTCGACGATCGCGGTGCTGGGACTGTCCTTCTTCGCGGGGTACGCCCTGGCCCGCACCCCGATGCGCGGCCGCGGCGCCCTCATGACCGCGCTGCTGATGCTGTCCGTCTTCCCGCCGATCGCGCTGGTCGTGCCGCTGTTCCTGCTGGAGCGGCAACTGGGGCTGCTCAACAGCTACGCGGGCCTGATCGTGCCCTACGTCGCGCTCAACCTGCCGTTCGCCATCTGGATCATGCGCAACTACCTGGTCGGTATCCCCCGTGAGCTGGAGGAGGCGGCCACCGTCGACGGCGCCGGGCCGATGCGCACCGTCCTGACCGTGATCGCGCCGCTGGCCCGGCCGGGCCTGTTCACCGCGGGCATCTTCACCTTCACCGCGACCTGGTCGGAGTTCCTGCTGGCGCTGACCTTCAACAGCGAGGACGGGCACCGCACCGTCCCGGTCGGCATCGCCCTGTTCACCAGCCAGTACACCGTCCCCTACGGGACGCTCTTCGCGGGGGCCGTGGCGGCCACCCTGCCGATCGGCGTCCTGGTCCTGATCTTCCGCCGCTCGATCGTCTCGGGCATGACCTCGGGGGCGGTGAAGGGATGACCCCGGCCCCCGTGCCGGCCGCCCCCACCGGCCCCGCCGCACCCGGCGCGGCCCGGCGCCGCGCCGTACCCCTCTCCCAGCCACCTCTGGGAGGTACCCCCATGCGTCCGCTACCGCCCCGAAAGGCCTCCACGTGACCGCACAGCACCTCGGCCCCGCCCGCGACACCACCGACTGGTGGCGGCAGGCCGTCGTCTACCAGGTGTATCCGCGCAGCTTCGCCGACTCCGACGGCGACGGCATCGGCGACCTCCCCGGGGTGACCTCCCGGCTGCCCTACCTCGCGGCCCTGGGGGTGGACGCCGTCTGGCTGAGCCCCTTCTACCCCTCGGAGCTGGCCGACGGCGGCTACGACGTCGCCGACTACCGCGACGTCGACCCGCGGCTGGGCACCCTGGACGACTTCGACGCCATGGTCGCCGAGGCACACCGCCTGGGCCTCAAGGTGATGGTGGACATCGTGCCCAACCACTCCTCCCACCAGCACGCGTGGTTCCAGGAGGCGCTGCGCGCCGCGCCCGGCTCCGCCGCCCGCGAGCGCTATGTCTTCCGCGAGGGCAAGGGCGAGCACGGTGAACTGCCGCCCACCGACTGGGTCTCCTGCTTCGGCGGCCCCGCCTGGACCCGGCTGCCCGACGGCTGGTGGTACCTCCACCTCTTCGCCCCCGAGCAGCCCGACTTCAACTGGGACAACCCCGAGGTCCGCGCGGACTTCCGCACCACCCTGCGCTTCTGGTCCGACCGCGGCGTCGACGGCTTCCGGGTCGACGTGGCACACGGCCTGGCGAAGGACCTGGCCGCACCGCTCCGCGACATCGGCACCGTCGAGGGCTACACGCCCGGCGACCTGCCCGAGGACGGCAGCCACCCCTTCTGGGACCGCGACGAGGTGCACGACATCTTCCGCGACTGGCGCAAGGTCTTCAACGAGTACGACCCGCCCCGGGTCGCCGTCGCCGAGGCCTGGGTGCGCAGCTCCCGCCGCACCGCCTACGCCACCCCGCAGGAGCTGGGCCAGGCCTTCAACTTCGACTTCCTCAAGGCCTCGCTGGACGCGCCGGAGCTGCGTGCCTCCATCGACGGCGCGCTCGCCGACGCGCGGGCCGCCGGGGCGACCGCGACCTGGGTGCTCTCCAACCACGACGTGATCCGGCACGCCTCCCGCTACGGCCTCCCGGACGGCCGCGACGAGGAGGCCTGGCTGCTCTCCGACGGCCGGGAGCCGGTCCTGGACCGGGAGTTCGGCCTGCGCCGGGCCCTGGCCGCCACCCTGCTGATGCTGGCACTGCCCGGCTCGGCCTATGTGTACCAGGGCGAGGAACTGGGCCTGCCCGAGGTCGCCGACCTCTCCCGCGACAGCCTCCAGGACCCGGTGTGGACCCGCAGCGGCGGCCGGCTCAAGGGCCGGGACGGCTGCCGGGTGCCGCTGCCCTGGCGGCGCGGGGGCAGCGCGTACGGATTCGGCAGCGGCGGCTCCTGGCTGCCGCAGCCGCCCGGCTGGGGCGAGCTGTCCGCCGAGGCGCAGGAGGGGGTGGCGTCCGCGCCGCTGGAGCTCTACCGCACGGCGCTGGCCACCCGCCGCCGGCTGGTGGCCGACGAGGCGCTGGAGTGGGCCGACGAGGCCGCGGCCGGCCGGGGCGTCCTGCACTTCCGCCGCTCGGGCGGCTGGGAGTGCGTGAGCAACCTGTCCGGCGAGTCCCGGCCGCTGCCGCCCGGCGAGCTGCTGATCGGCTCCGCCCCGGTCACCGGCGACGAGCTGCCGCCGTGGACCACGGTCTGGCTGCGCACCGCGGGCTGAACCACCGGGCCCCGGGGGCCTGTCAGGCGCTCAGC
This sequence comes from Streptomyces sp. NPDC001219, assembly GCF_053597915.1. Classification (NCBI taxonomy): domain Bacteria; kingdom Bacillati; phylum Actinomycetota; class Actinomycetes; order Kitasatosporales; family Streptomycetaceae; genus Streptomyces; species Streptomyces sp. NPDC001219. The sequence goes on from NZ_JBSFJF010000011.1 coordinate 94,728, forward strand.
GCGGGCAGGTCCCCGCGGGCGTGCCCGCGCACCGCCCCGTCGTAGCGCCGCAGCAGCAGACGGGCCAGCTCGGGCGCCGGGCCGAGCACGGGGGCGAGCAGGTCGGCGCGGGCCTCACGGGCACCCGCGGCGATCCGGTCCGGGAGGAATCCCGGCGCGATGACGTACGGGGCGACGGCCACCCGCCGCACGCCCTCGGCCCGCAGGGCCCGCACGGCGTCCGCGGTGCGGGGAAGAGATGCGGAGGCGAACGCAGGACGCACTGCGCACCAGCCGGCGGTGCGCCACCACTCCCGCGCGATGTGAGCGATCACTGCGCTCGCCTCCGGGTCGGAGGAGCCCGCCGAGGCCAGGACGACCCCGGTCGAGCGTCGGTCACCGGGCCGCAGCCCGGCTTCCTCCAGCCGACGCTCCAGCGCGTCGGTCAGGAGGGGGGACGGGCCCAGCACCTCGGCCTGACGGATGGTCAGCAGGGGCAGCCGCGCGCCCGCCTCCCGCAGGACCGCCGGGATATCCGACTTGGCGTGGAAGGCCCGGGTGAGCAGGAGCGGCAGCGCCACCACGTCCCGCGCCCCCTCGGCCGACAGGCGCTCCAGCACCCGCGGCACCCGGGGGGCGTTGAAGTCGAGGTAGCCGACCTCGACCCGCAGCCCCGGCCGCAGCGCCCGGACCCGCGCACAGAGCGCGGAGACGGTCGCCGCGTGCCGCGGATCGCGGCTGCCGTGGGCGATGACGAGAAGCGTGGGGCGCATGTCCATGGGTCAGCTCTTCACGAGGAGGCCGCGGCTGCGCAGCACCCGGCGCTCGACGGGGGCGAAGATCAGTAGCTCGATGCCGATGCCGACGATGAGGATGAGCAGGATCGCGGCCAGCACCCAGGACATGTCCTGCAGTTCCCGGCCCTGCTCCAGCAGCTGGCCCAGGCCGGTGCCCAGGTCGGGTGCGTTCACGATGAGTTCGGCGGCCATCAGGGAACGCCAGGAGAACGCCCAGCCCTGCTTGAGCCCGGCGATGTAGCCCGGCAGCGCGGCGGGCAGCAGCACATGCCGGACCCCGGCGAGGCCCGTGGCACCGATGGTGCGGCCGGCCCGCAGGTAGAGCGGGGAGATCTGGTCGACCCCGGCCACCAGCCCGTTGGCGATGGACGGGACCGCGCCGAGCAGCACCACGGTGTAGATGGTGGCGTCGCTCAGCCCGAACCAGATGATCGCCGCCGGGACCCAGGCCACCGAGGGCAGGGACTGCAGCCCGCTCAGGATCGGCCCGATCGCGGCCCGGACGGCCTTGACCCGGGCGACGACCAGACCGAGCACCGTGCCGATGGCCACCGAGGCCAGGAAGCCGAGCGCACCGCGCGAGACGCTGGTCCACACGAAGCTCAGCAGGGTGCCCTCCAGCCACTTCTGCTGGAGCGAGCGGCCCACGTCGACGGGGCTCGGCAGCAGGTAGTGCGGCTTGAGCTCGAAGTGGTAGGCGAGCTGCCACAGCCCGAGCACGATCGCGATGGCGATCAGCGGGGGGAACGCCTTCGAGACGGCGGTACGCAGCCAGGGCTGCCGGTCGACGACCCTGGATTCCAGGGCGTCGAGCCCGGCCTCCAGTCCGGCGATGTCCCCGGCGGTGCCGCCGGGGGTGCCGTCGGCGGTGTCGGTGTCCCCGGCGGCGGCCGGGGCCTTGGTGTCAGTGCTGGCCATGGCGGCGGATCTCCCCACGGAGCTGTTCGGTGATCTCGATGGAAAGGTCGGCGACCGCGGCGTCCTCGATGCGGCGCGGCTGCGGGATGTCCACCCGCCACTCCCGGGCGATCCGGCCGGGGCGGGAGGACAGCAGGACCACCCGCTCGGCGAGCCGTACGGCCTCCCGGACGTTGTGGGTGACGAAGAGGACCGAGAGGTTGGTCTCGCGCCAGATGCGGGTCAGCTCGTCGTGCAGCACATCGCGGGTGATCGCGTCGAGCGCCGCGAACGGCTCGTCCATCAGCAGCAGCTGGCTGTCCTGGGCGAGCGCACGGGCCATCGCGACCCGCTGGCGCATGCCGCCCGACAGCTCGTGCACCCGCTTGCCGTGGGCGCCCTTGAGCCGGACGAGTTCGAGCAGCCGCTCGGCCTCCTCACGGCGCTCCGCGCGCGGCACCCCGCGCAGCCGCAGCGCCAGTTCGATGTTGCGGCCCGCGGTCAGCCACGGGAACAGCGCGTGCTCCTGGAACATCAGGGCCGGCCGGCCGTCCGGCGTCTCGATGGCGCCGGCGGACGGCGCGTCGAGGCCGGCCACCAGGTTGAGCAGGGTGGACTTGCCGCAGCCCGAGGCCCCCAGGATGCAGACGAATTCGCCGGGCGCCACATCGATGCTGATGTCGTCCAGGACATGCTGCTGTGCGCCGGTGCGGCCGAACGACTTCGAGACATGGTCGATGCGGGCCGCGTACGGCACGGTGGTGCCCGTGTCCGCCGTGGCGGGCTGCTGCTTGGTGAGCGTGGTGGTCGTCATCGGTGTCACCTCCTGGGGGAGTGCGTGCTGCGGGCGGGGCTACTTGCTGCCGAGTCCGGCGTCGTCGACGGGCGGCTTGCCCTGGGACTTGAGCACCTTGTTCAGCAGGGTGAGGTCGTAGATGCCCTTGAGGTCGGGCTTCTTGAGCAGGCCCGCCTTGACGGCGTGGTCGGCCTCCTCCTGGAGGGTGGCGGCCAGCGGGTCGTCGGTGAGGTCGACGTTCCTGAACGCCGGGTCGATGACGTTCTGCGGCAGGGCCTTGCCGGCGACGCCCGAGGAGGCGAGCCTCTCGTTGAGGGCCTTCTTCGCCTCGGCCGGGTGCGAGCGAATCCAGGCGTTGGTCTTCACCGAGGCGCGCAGCACCGCCTCGACGGCCTTCGGGTGCTCCTTGAGGAACTTCTGCGAGACGATCATGTTCGTGATGACGAACTTCCCGTCCCTCCACAGCTTCTTCTCGTCCAGGATCGTCCTGCCGCCCTCGGCGACGAGCTTGGACGCGGTGGGCTCGGGAACCCAGGCGCCGTCGATGCCGCCCTGCTGGAAGACCGTGGGCGTCACCTTGTTGTCGGTGCGCTGGACGGTGACATCGCCCTTGCCGGTGGTCGGGTTGACCTTGTAGCCCTTCCCGGCCAGGTAGTTGAGCAGCGCGACGTCCTGGGTGTTGCCCAGCTGCGGCGTCGCGATCGTCTTGCCCTTGAGGTCGTTGATGCCCTTGACCTTCTTGGGGTTGACCACCAGCGAGACACCGCCGGAGGCCGAACCCGAGATGATCTTCAGGCTCTTGCCGTGGGACTTGGCGTAGCCGTTGATCGCGGGGGAGGGGCCGATCCAGCCGATGTCGATGGCGCCCGAGTTGAGCGCCTCGATCTCCTCGGGTCCCGCGTTGAAGACGGAGGACTTGACCTCGGTGCCGCCCAGTTCCTTCTGGAACGTGCCGTTCTGGAGACCGATCAGGGGAGTGGCGTGCGTGGTGTTGCCGAAGTACCCGATCGTCAGGTGATCGAGCCCGTCGGTCTTGGCCCCCTTGGGGGCGACACCGGCGGCGGTGTCCTTCTTGGCCTCGGAGCCGTAGCCGCAGGCGCCCAGCGCCCCTATCAGGAGCGGGACGGTCGCGGCGGCCGCCAGCAGGCGGTGTCGAACGGCAGACACGGGAGGAGGTCCTCTCGGAGGGCCGGGCGGTGCGCGCCCGCTAAGGCGCGCCCGGCGAAGCTGTGGATCTTCGGAAGGGGGGTGTGGGGGGTACGGAGTGGAGCATCGTCAGCGCACACATCGGCCGACTCCGCCCTGCCCGCTGCCCAGGGCGCCGCTGCCGATGCGGCCGCCCTCCTTCGCGAAGGTCGAGAACACGTCCTGGAGCATGCTCAGAAGTCCCATCCCTCGTCGTCCGCCGCGGCCGCCGGTGCGGCCTCTTCCGCCGCCTCGGCGAAGGCGGTGCCCGCCATGCCCGCGGTCAGCGTCGTCCCGTCGGCCGGGTCGATCAGCAGGAAGGAGCCGGTGCGGCGGGAGTCGGCGTAGGCGTCCAGCGCCAGCGGCCCGGCCGTGCGCAGCACGATCCGCCCGATGTCGTTGGCGGCCAGCTCACCGGGCGCCGGGTGCTGGGAGAGGTCGTCGAGGGTCAGCCGGGACGGGATGTCCTTGACGATCGCCTTGACCGTGCGGGTGGTGTGCTTGAGCAGCACCCGCTGCCCGACGGTCAGCGGACGGTCCGCCACATGGCAGACGGTCGCCTCGATGTCCTGCGAGACGCCGGGCGCGGTGGCCGTCGGGGCGATCAGGTCGCCGCGCGAGATGTCCAGGTCGTCGGCGAGCCGGACGGTCACCGACTGCGGTGCCCAGGCGACGTCCACGGACCGGCCGAGCACGTCGAGCGCCTCGATGGTGCTCGTCCGGCCCGAGGGCAGCACGGTGACGGCCTCGCCGACGCGCAGCACACCGGAGGCGACCTGGCCCGCGTAGCCGCGGTAGTCGGGGTGTTCGGCGGTCTGCGGACGGATCACGTACTGGACCGGGAAGCGGCCGGGGTCGTCGGCGGGGTCGGCGACGACCGGCACGGTCTCCAGGTGCTCCAGCACCGTCGGGCCGCCGTACCAGTCCATGTTCGCCGACGGCGACACCACGTTGTCGCCCGCCAGCGCCGAGATCGGGATCGCGGTGATCTCCGGGACGCCCAGCGAGGCCGCGTACGTCGTGAACTCCTCGGCGATGGCCGCGAAGACCGGCTCGGCGTAGTCGACCAGGTCCATCTTGTTGACGGCCAGGACGACGTGCGGGACGCGCAGCAGGGCGGCGACCGCGGCGTGCCGGCGGGTCTGCTCGACGACACCGTTGCGGGCGTCGACCAGCACCACGGCCAGCTCGGCGGTGGAGGCGCCGGTGACCATGTTGCGGGTGTACTGCACATGCCCCGGGGTGTCCGCCAGGATGAAGCGGCGGCGCGGGGTGGCGAAGTAGCGGTAGGCGACGTCGATGGTGATGCCCTGCTCGCGCTCGGCGCGCAGCCCGTCGGTCAGCAGCGCCAGGTCGGGCGCCTCCTGCCCGCGGTTGCGGGAGGCGTGCTCGACGGCCTCCAGCTGGTCGGCGAGCACCGACTTGGAGTCGTGCAGCAGCCGTCCCACCAGGGTCGACTTGCCGTCGTCGACGGAGCCGGCGGTGGCGAAACGCAGCAGCGAGGTGGCACCCGTGGCCAGGGCGTCGATCGCACTCGTGGACGTGCTCATGGTTAGAAGTACCCCTCGCGCTTGCGGTCCTCCATGGCGGCCTCGGACATCTTGTCGTCGGCCCGGGTGGCGCCCCGTTCGGTGAGCCGGGAGGCGGCGATCTCGGTGATCACGGCCTCGATGGTGTCGGCGTCGGAGTCGACGGCGCCGGTGCAGGACATGTCGCCGACGGTGCGGTAGCGCACCTGCCGGGTCTCCAGACGCTCGCCGTCCTTCGGGCCGCCCCACTCACCGGGCGCCAGCCACATGCCGCTGCGGGCGAAGACCTCGCGCTCGTGGGCGTAGTAGATGGCCGGCAGCTCGATCTTCTCGCGGGCGATGTACTGCCACACGTCCAGCTCGGTCCAGTTGGACAGCGGGAAGACCCGGACGTGCTCACCGGGGGAGTGCTTGCCGTTGTAGAGCTGCCACAGCTCGGGGCGCTGCCGGCGCGGGTCCCAGCCGCCGAACTCGTCACGCAGCGAGAACACCCGCTCCTTGGCGCGCGCCTTCTCCTCGTCCCGGCGGCCGCCGCCGAAGACCGCGTCGAAGCGGTTCTTGTCGATGGCGTCCAGCAGCGGGACGGTCTGCAGCGGGTTACGGGTGCCGTCGGGGCGCTCACGCAGCTCGCCGCGGTCGATGAAGTCCTGCACGGAGGCGACGTGCAGCCGCAGCCCGTGCCGCTCCACCGTGCGGTCGCGGTAGTCGAGCACCTCGGGGAAGTTGTGCCCGGTGTCGACGTGCAGCAGCGAGAACGGCACCGCGGCCGGCGCGAACGCCTTCAGCGCGAGGTGCAGCATGACGATGGAGTCCTTGCCGCCGGAGAACAGGATCACCGGCCGCTCGAACTCCCCCGCCACCTCACGGAAGATGTGCACCGCCTCGGACTCCAGGGCGTCCAGATGCGACAGCGCGTAGGGGTTGTCGCTGTCCCCGGCGTTCTCGGTCACGGCAGCGGTGGTGGTCATGCCAGTCCCCTCTCGGTGAGCAGCGTGTGCAGCGCCGCCGCGGACTCCTGCACGGTCTGGGTGTGCGACTCAAGGCGCAGATCGGGCGACTCGGGGGCCTCGTACGGGTCGTCCACGCCGGTGAGCCCGGAGATCTCGCCCGCCGCCTGCTTGGCGTACAGGCCCTTCACGTCCCGCTCGGAGCACACCTCGACGGGCGTCGCCACATGCACCTCCAGGTAGGCGGTGCCCTCGCTCTGGTGGCGCCTGCGCACCGCCTCGCGGCTGTCCGCGTACGGCGCGATCACCGGCACCAGCGCCTTGACGCCGTTGCTCGCCAGCAGTTCGGCCACGAAGCCGATGCGCTGCACGTTGGTGTGCCGGTCCGCGCGGGTGAACCCCAGGCCCGCGGACAGGAACTCGCGGATCTCGTCGCCGTCGAGCACCTCGACCCGGTGGCCCTCGCCGCGCAGCCGGCCGGCCAGCTCGTGCGCGAGGGTCGTCTTGCCCGCGCTCGGCAGACCGGTCAGCCAGATCGTGGCGCCCGTCATGGATATCTCCTGATGCTCGGTCATCCGTGCAGCCCGCACTCGGTCTTGTCGCTGCCGGCCCAGCGGCCGGCCCTGGCGTCCTCGCCCTCCAGCACCCGGCGGGTGCAGGGCGCGCAGCCGACGGAGGCGTAGCCGTCCGTCAGCAGCGGGTTGGTGAGCACCCCGTGCTCCGCCACGTACGCGTCCACGTCGGCCTGCGTCCAGCGGGCGATCGGGGAGACCTTCACCTTGCGGCGCTTGGGGTCCCAGCCGACGACCGGGGTGTTCGCCCGGGTCGGCGACTCGTCCCGGCGCAGGCCCGTCGCCCAGGCGTCGTAGCCGGCCAGGCCCTCTTCGAGCGGCGCGACCTTGCGCAGTGCGCAGCACAGGTCCGGGTTGCGGTCGTGCAGCTTCGGGCCGTGCTCGGCGTCCTGTTCGGCCACTGTCTGACGCGGCGTCAGGGTGATGACGTTGACGTCCATCACCTCGGCCACCGCGTCCCGGGTCCCGAGGGTCTCCGGGAAGTGGTAGCCGGTGTCCAGGAAGACCACGTCGACGCCCGGGAAGGCCCGCGAGGCCAGGTGTGCGACGACCGCGTCCTCCATCGAGGAGGTGACGCAGAAGCGCGGACCGAAGGTCTCGGCGGCCCAGGCGAGGATCTCCAGGGCGGACGCGTCCTCCAGGTCGCGGCCCGCCTGCTCGGCCAGCTGCTGAAGGTCGGTAGCGGTGGTCACGAGGTACCTCCGTCGGAAGCGGAAGCGGAAGGGGTCCCACTGGTGCCTCCCGGCGCCAGCAGGCCCAGGAACTTCAGCCGGAACGCCCGGCTGCAGGCCCGGCATTCCCAGGCACCATGGCCCTCCTCGGAGGGCTGCAGGTCCTCGTCGCCGCAGTACGGGCAGTAGAAAGGTGCGGCACGTTCACTCACTGTGTCCCCCGCTCAGCCTCGGCGCGCTTGGATGCGCCGGCTTCCCTCGTCACTGCTCGTTCCTTCGTCACTGCGCGGCTCCTCAGTCCAGCCGGCGCAGCGCGCCGAGGCTCGCTCACTTCAGCGCACCCTCTTCCGCACGGGCCGCCCACTGGGCGAACCGCTCGCCGTCCGTGCGCTGCGCGTCGAAGTTGCGCAGCACCCGCTCGACGTAGTCGGGGAGTTCGTCGGCGGTGACCTTCAGACCGCGGACCTTGCGGCCGAAGCCGGGCTCCAGGCCCAGCGCGCCGCCCAGGTGCACCTGGTAGCCCTCGACCTGGTTGCCGTCGTCGTCCAGGACCAGCTGGCCCTTGAGGCCGATGTCCGCGACCTGGATACGGGCGCAGGCGTTGGGGCAGCCGTTGAGGTTGATGGTGACGGGCTCCTGGAAGTCCGGCATCCGGCGCTCCAGTTCGTCGATGAGCGAGGCGCCGCGGCCCTTGGTCTCGACGATGGCGAGCTTGCAGAACTCGATGCCGGTGCAGGCCATCGTGCCGCGCCGGAACGGCGAGGGGGTGACCTGGAAGTCCAGCGCCTCCAGCCCGGCGACCAGCGAGTCGACCTGGTCCTGGGCGACGTCGAGGACGATCATCTTCTGCTCGACGGTGGTGCGCAGCCGGTCGGAGCCGTGGGCACCGGCCAGTTCGGCGATCTTGGTGAGGGTGGTGCCGTCGACCCGGCCGACGCGCGGGGCGAAGCCCACGTAGAAGCGGCCGTCCTGCTGCTGGTGCACCCCGATGTGGTCGCGCCACCGGGAGAGCGGCTCCTCGGGCGCGGGGCCGTCGGTCAGCTTGCGCCGGAGGTACTCGTCCTCCAGCACCTGGCGGAACTTCTCCGGGCCCCAGTCGGCCATCAGGAACTTCAGCCGGGCGCGGGTGCGCAGCCGGCGGTAGCCGTAGTCGCGGAAGATGCCGACGACGCCGGCCCACACGTCGGCGACCTCGTCCAGCGGCACCCAGGTACCCAGGCGCTGGGCCAGCTTGGGGTTGGTGGACAGCCCGCCGCCGACCCAGAGGTCGAAGCCGGGGCCGTGCTCGGGGTGGACGACGCCGACGAAGGCCACGTCGTTGATCTCGTGGACCACGTCCTGGACCGGGGAGCCGGAGATCGCGGTCTTGAACTTCCGCGGCAGGTTGGAGAACTCCTTGCTGCCGATGTAGCGGTCGTGGATCTCGTCCACCGCCGGGGTGCCGTCGATGATCTCGTCCGCCGCGATACCGGCCACCGGGGAACCGATGATCACGCGCGGGCAGTCCCCGCACGCCTCGGTCGTGGAGAGCCCGACGGCCTCCAGCTTCTCCCAGATGGCGGGGACGTCCTCGATGCGAATCCAGTGCAGCTGGATGTTCTGCCGGTCGGTGATGTCCGCGGTGCCGCGGGCGTACTGCTCCGAGACCTCGCCGATCGCACGCAGCTGGGCCACGGACAGCCGTCCGCCGTCGACGCGGACCCGCAGCATGAAGTACTTGTCGTCCAGCTCCTCCGGCTCCAGGATCGCGGTCTTGCCGCCGTCGATCCCGGGCTTGCGCTGGGTGTACAGGCCCCACCAACGCATCCGCCCGCGCAGGTCGTTGGGGTCGATCGAGTCGAAGCCGGCCTTGGAGTAGATCGTCTCAATGCGTGTCCGCACATTGAGACCGTCGTCATCCTTCTTGAACTGCTCGTTGCCGTTGAGGGGCGTGTGGTGGCCAACGGCCCACTGGCCCTCGCCGCGGTGGCGTCCGGCCTTGCGGCGGGTCGTGGCAGCTGCGGGGACTTCGGAGGAGGCGGCCATGGGTGTACGTCCTTCTGGGCGGGCTCAGGGGGTCGGGACGGTCGCCGGACACACGACGACCTGCGCGGACACACCGAAAGGCGGCGCGTGGCAACGCGTCGGGGAGGTCAGCGGGTCAAGGGGGTGTCAGCGCGTCCGCGACGATGGGGACGGCGTGAGATGCGGTGCTGCTGGGTGCTGCCGGGGGCCGGGAAGCCCCTGGTGGAGGCAGCCTCAGCCCGCCCGACAAATGGCGCTGGACATGCGGCCGAGGTCGACGTGCCGCCGACTCACCAAGGCAATTCCAGCTCGAGACATGACGGAAGCCTGGCACGCCGTTCTCCGGCCAGTCCACCGCCATCCATTATTCGGACAACTCTGTCCCGCATGGCGAGACGGTGTGCTGCCGGTCACGCTCCGGCGGGACGGCCGGCCGCCACCGGGCCCGCGCCGGGCCACGGTCCGGGGACCGGCGTCTCGGGCTCGTCGGCGACCGTGGTCTCGTACAGCCGGAAGCCGCGCCGCTGATAGTTGGCCATCGCGTGCGGGCCGTCCTTGCTGCACGTGTGCAGCCACACCCGCTTGGTCGGCGTCCGCCCCGGCCAGCGTCCGGCCAGGTCCCAGGCCCGCTCGACCCCGTACGTGAGCAGCTGCCCGCCGATCCGGCGCCCCTGGAACGCCGGTATCAGTCCGAAGTAGGTGATCTCCACGGAGCCGTCCGCCTCCGCCGCCAGCTCGATGAACCCGGCGGGCGTCCCGTGCTCGTACGCCACCCAGGTCTCCACTCCCGGCCGCCCGAGGAACTCCACCCACTGGGCGTACGACCAGGCCAGCCGGTCGGTCCAGAGGATGTCCCCGCCCACCGCCGTGTAGAGGAAGCGGCTGAACTCGGGCGACGGCACCTCGGCGCGGACGATCCGGACGCCCTGTCCGGCCGGCGGCACCTGGGCGGGGGACAGGTCGGCGGGCGAGGTCTGCTCAAGGTGCCAGGTGGTGACCGAGATGCTCATGCGGCCAGCACATCACACCGGGGCCCGGACGCGCCGGGGAAGGGGTGCGGCGGGGGCCAGAGGGTCAGGGGCGAGGGGCCAGCGGGAGCCGCGCCGGGCCGCCGGGGACAGGGCGCGTCCCGCATCGTGAGACACCGGTTCACTTCGTGGGGCATCCCCGGCCCGCCGGGCCCTCCCCGGCTCTCCGGCTTCCCGGGGTCACCGGTGCGGCGGGTCGCCCTGGCCGGATTCCGTCATCCGGGCGAAGACCACCACGTTGCCCGCGTAGCCGGAGCCCGCCGTGTAGGCGCCGCCGCAGGTCAGCACGCGCAGCTCGGGACGGCCCGTGGTGCCGTAGACCTTCCGGGAGGGGAACTTCCGCTTGTCGAAGACCTGGGTGCCGTAGACCTCGAAGACCGCGGTCCGCCCGTCCTCGCGGGTCACCCGGATCGTCCGGCCCTTCTCCAGCGCGCCCAGCCCGTAGAAGACGGCGGGCCCGCTGCGGCTGTCGACATGCCCGACGATCACGGCGGTGCCGTTCTCCCCCGGCGTCGGCGCGTCCGCGTACCAGCCCGCCAGCCCGGGGTCCTCGGCCGGCGGGGCCTCGATCCCGCCGCGCTCGTCCAGGCCCAGCGGCATCAGCGCGGCCGCGACGTCGAGCGAGGGAATCGCCACCTGGGCGGGGGCGGAACGGGGCAGCGGCGGCGGCGCCGGGCCGGCGGGCGGGAGGTCGCCGGGGAAGAGCGCCGAACCGGCTCCCGGCTGCGGCGGCCCGTCCGCCTCGCCGGACAGCCCCTGCCGCACCATGCCGAGGCCGACGAGACCGGCCAGCGCCAGCGCGCCCCACCGGGGCCGACGCGGGGCCGCCGGCTCCCCGGGCGCCGCGTCCGGCGGGCCTGGCGGGCTCATCACTCACCTCCCGTGGCCGCGCGTCCGGGAGGCGCGCGGCCCGCAGTCGGCACGCTAGGCGGGCCCCGGCCCGGCAGCGACAGCAGTCGGCCGAACGGGTGGCGGGGGCTCGCGCCCCGCCACCCGGCCCGCTATCCGCCGTGGAACACCGCCCCCGCCAGCCGCTCGACCTGGTCCGGATCGGGGGACCAGCAGTAGAGCATCACCTCGTCCGCGCCGATCGCCCGGAACGCGGCCACCGCCTCGCGGATCTGCTCTCCGGAGGTGAGCAGGCCGTTCACCACGTGGTCGGTGTAGCTGTGCGGCGCGTAGTAGGCGCGCAGTTCGGCGCGGGCCCGGTCGAGGGTCGGCTGCGGGCCGAGCGCGGCGTTGACCTGGGCCAGCAGCCGCGGGCGGCCCGCACGTCCGGCCCGGTCCCAGGCGTCCTCCACCTGACGGAAGAGCGGCTCCATGTGTGTGGGCGGCAGCGCGGCGCCGAGGAAGCCGTCGCCCCAGCGCGCGACCCGTTCCAGCGCGGCGGGCACGAAACCGCCGAACAGCACCTCGGGCCCGCCGGGCCGCGCCGGTGCGGGGCCGACCGGGCCGACGTCCGCGGAGAGCGGCTCACCGGACCAGAGCCGCCGCAGGGTCGCCATCTGCGCGTCGAGCCGCCGGCCGCGGGTGCGCAGGTCGACCCCGGCGGCCAGGTAGTCGTCGTCGCGGCCGCCGATACCGATGCCGAGGGTGAAGCGGGAGCCGGACAGCACATCGAGTGTGGCGGCCTGCTTGGCGAGCAGCGCGGTGCGGTGCAGCGGGGCGAGCAGCACCTCGGTCTGCAGCCGAATCCGGGAGGTGGCGCCGGCCAGGGCGGCCAGCGTGACCAGCGGCTCGGGGTTGCCGAACACCAGCCGGTCGAGGAGGGCGACGGTGGCGAACGGGGTGGCTTCGGCGCGCCGGGCCCAGCTCAGCAGCTGTGCGGGGTCGCCGATGGGAAGGCCAAGGCCTACGGACATGGTGGGGTCCTCCAGAAGGGCATGCGGGCATGCGTGAGCACGGGTCGTCGTGTCGCCCGCTCATCCGGCTCCGCGCGTGCGAGGCGCGCGGGGCTGCTCCCGTTCTGCGACGTCCTTCTGGAGAGCTGCTTCAGAGCACGGTCACTCTAGGAGCGGGCCCCGCGGCACCGCACCTGGTTTTCCCGCCCCGGCCCACCAGGGTTTCCCGCCCCGGCCATCAGGGGCTTCCGCCGCCCGCTCCCTCGGCCCCCGGCGCTCCCCGCGGGACGGCCCTCAGCCCCGCCGTGCCGCCGTCACCGCCGGAGCCAGTGACTGCGGCAGCAGATGCACCGGCTGCGGCGGCAGCCGGAGTTCGACCTCCACCCCGTCCGTGAAGCGGTACGGCCGGTGCGCCAGCACGCTCGGGAGATGGCGGCGCAGCCGGGACAGCTCCGCGCGCACCGTGACCGTACGGCTGTCGTCGCCGAACAGGTCCCGGGCGAGTTCGGCGGCGCTGCGCCCCTGCGGATGCGCGGCCAGCACGAACAGCAGCTCGGCATGGCGCGGCGTCAGCTCGTGCGACCAGCTGCCGGCCGGTCCGCTGACGGTGACCGTCGAGCCGGCCCGGCCGCTGACGTCCAGCACCACCCGGCTCGGCCCGGTGTCCCGCTCCCGCTGTCCGACGCGGATCAGCCAGCCGCCGGGCAGCGGCTCCAGGGCGCACATGCCGTAGCGCGGCAGCCACAGCGGCCCGGCCTCGGGCGGCCTGGGCAGCGCCACCCGGTCCGGCGGGGTCAGGCCCGTCACCCCCACGACCCAGCCGTTCGGGTCGACGGCCAGTGCCCGGCCGCCGATCCGCGCCAGCACCGGCGCCGCGGTCGACCGCAGCCGCTCCAGGGTGAGCTGATGCCGGGAGTGCAGCTCGCCCTCGGCGAGCCGGGCGACCGCGGACACCAGGGACAGCGTCGTGGGGTGGAAGCCGGGCGCCGGGCCGCTGACGTCCACGGTGCCCAACAGCCGTCCGTCGCGCGGGTCGTGGAGCGGCGCGGCGGCACAGGTCCACTGGCGGTGACTGCGGACGTAGTGCTCGGCGGAGTGCACCAGCACCGGACGGCGGGCCACCAGCGCGGTGCCGATGGCGTTGGTGCCGACGACGTCCTCCGCCCAGTCGGCGCCCTTGTCGAAGCCCAGCCGGTCGGCCATCCGCCGGACCGGCGCGCTGCCCTCCCGCCACAGCACCCGGCCCTCGGCATCGGTGACGACCATGATCTGCTGCGCGGCGTCGGCCGCCGCCAGCAGCCCCTCGTTGAGCACCGGCAGCACCGGCGCCAGCCCGGACCTCTGCCGACGGTGCTCCAACTCCGCGACGGGCAGCAGGTTTTGGGGCCGGTCACGGTCCGGGTCCACGCCCGAGCCCCGTACCCGGCGCCAGGACTCACCGATGAGCGCCCGGGGCGCGTCGGACGGACCGTCGGACGGTGCCTCGCCCCCGAGTACGGCGTCCCGGACCGAGGCGAGGCGGTGCGCGGTCACACGGATGTCCTGGGCCGACCAGATGGCACTGTCGATCGGTCTGTCGCTCACGCTGCTCTCCGTTGTGCACTGTCCCGGGGCCGCGGCCCCTCGTGCCGTCACCAGGCAGTCCTGGAACGGCCATTGTCCAGGTCCGTACCGGCGCACTGCAACGGACTGCAACCGTTGTGGCCTATGACGCGTTCCCGGGAATCTGGGCGCAGCGGCCGATGGCGCCCCGCCACCGCGGGTTCGCCGGTCACCCGTCGGGAACCCGCCGGCAGCGCCGGGGACGCCATCGGCCGCCGTGTGTGATGTCGGCAGTGCGGGGAGGGGACCCACCAGGATGGCCGCTGCCCCGCGCGTCGTGGTGATCGGAGCGGACGAGGGCGTACGCGGTGTGCGTGCGGCCCGGCTGGCGGAGCACTACGGGATTCCCCGGCTGCCCGCCGTCGACCTGCTGATCAGGCGTCAGCCGCTGCCCGCCGACGGCTATGTGATCGACGGCGCCCCGCAGCTCCTGGACCGGGTGGCCGGCACCGGCGGTCTGCTGCCCGCGCTGGCCTTCGCCGACCTCGTCGTGCTGCTGCTCGGCGCGGAGTGGAACGGCGACGACGAGGCCTGCCGGGTGCTGCGCTACTACGAGGCGCGCGGTGTGCTGCTCGCCTTCCCGCCGGACGCACCGGACGGCGACATCGTCGTGGCCATCGACGCGGCGGCGCGCGGGCGCACCGCGGACCCGCCGGAACGTCCCGGCCGCCCCTGAGACCGGGGAGCGGTGCCGGGTCGGCGCGGCACCGCTCCCTGACCGGCGCGGCGGCGGCAACCCCCTGTCCCCGCAGGCTCCGTGCGGCAAGGCCCGGAGCCGGCGGGGAGCCGCCGCCGCGTCGCTGACCGGCCGGTCCGGCGTGCGCGGCTCAGCGGCCGACCACCGGCCGGGCCCGCTCCACCACCGCCGCCAGGTCCAGGGTGTGCGGCAGCGTGCCGAACGCCGCGCCCGCGTCGCCGCCGAGCCGGGAGGCACAGAACGCGTCCGCGACCTCCGGTGTCGCGTGGCGCACCAGCAGCGATCCCTGGAGCACCAGCGCCATCCGCTCCACCAGCCGCCGGGCCCGCGCCTCGATGCCCTCCAGGTCGGCGAGTTCGGTGAGCATGCCCTTGATCGCCCGGTCCAGCCGGTGGTCCGCGCCCCGCGCCGCCCCGATCTCGGTCAGGAACGCGTTCAGCGCCTCGGGCTCACGCCGCAGCGCCCGCAGGACGTCCAGTGCCTGGACATTGCCGGCGCCCTCCCAGATCGAGTTGAGCGGCGCCTCCCGCAGCAGCCGCGGCAGCCCCGACTCCTCCACATAGCCGTTGCCGCCCAGGCACTCCAGCGCCTCGGCCACCATCGGGGTGCACCGCTTGGTCACCCAGTACTTCGCCGCCGGCACCGCCAGCCGCAGAAAGTGCCGGTCCCGCTCGGTGTCACCGTCGTACGCCGCCGCCAGCCGCAGCGCGAGCGTGGTGGCCGCCTCCGACTCCAGCGCGAGGTCGGCCAGCACATTGCGCATCAGCGGCTTGTCGATCAGCGGGCCGCCGAAGGCCTCCCGGTGGGCGCTGTGGTGCAGCGCCTGCGCCACCGCCTGCCGCATCACCGCCGCGGACGCGCTGACACAGTCCAGCCGGGTCGCCGCGACCATCTCGATGATCGTCGACACCCCGCGGCCCTCCTCGCCGACCCGGCGCGCCCAGGTCCGCCCGTCGAACTCGACCTCCGCCGAGGCGTTCGAGCGGTTGCCTAGCTTGTCCTTGAGCCGCTGGATACGGAAGGCGTTACGGCTGCCGTCCGGCAGCACCCGCGGCAGCAGGAAGCAGGTCAGCCCGCCGGGCGCCTGCGCCAGCACCAGGAAGGCGTCCGACATCGGCGCCGAACAGAACCACTTGTGCCCGGTGAGGACGTACTCGCCGGGCGCGGCCAGCGGCTCGGCGCGGGTGGTGTTGGCCCGTACGTCGCTGCCGCCCTGCTTCTCCGTCATGGCCATCCCGGCCAGCGCGCCGCCCTTCCCGGCGACCGGCCGCAGTTCCTGCTCGTACACCCGGGAGGTCAGCAGCGGCTCCCATTCGGCCGCCAGCTCCGGCTCGGCGCGCAGCGCGGGCACCGCCGCATGGGTCATCGAGACCGGACAGCCGTGCCCCGCCTCGGCCTGGGTCCACACGATGAAGCCGGCCGTGCGGCGGACATGGCCGTCCGGCCGGGACCAGGCGTCGGTCAGTCCGGCCGTGACGGCGTGGCCGAGCAGCCGGTGCCAGGCCGGGTGGAACTCGACCTCGTCGATGCGGTGGCCGTAGCGGTCGTGGGTGCGCAGCACCGGGGGATGGGTGTCGGCCTGTTCGGCCCACCGCCGGGCGTGCGCGGAGCCGGCCGCCTTGCCGAGCGTGCCCAGCTCCTCGCGCACCTCGTCGAGCCGTTCGGGGGCGATGTACCGGGTGATGCCCTCGGTGAGGGCCGGGTCGTTCGCGAAGACGTCATAGCCGACCAGCGGCGGGGGCTGGTTCGTGACCGTGTGAGTGGTGGCTGCCATGCCGGATACGGTAAGGAGGTGCAGCAGGAGAACGAACCAACCGAGTGGCCCGCGGGCCGTCTGACCAAGGCCCGTGCCCTCTACCGCAATGTCTCCAAGCGCCGGCTGGCCTGGCTCCTGCTGAAGGACACCGTCCACTCCTGCATGAAGTACCGGGTCACCGGCCTGGCCGCCGAGGCCGCGTTCTGGAGTCTGCTGTCGCTGCCGCCGCTGATCCTCGGGCTGCTGGGCGTGCTCGGCTACACGGACGCCTGGATCGGCCACGACACCATCGACAGCGTCCGGCAGCGCATCCTCCAGGGCGCCGGCACCGTGCTGTCCGACAAGGGCGTGAACGAGATCGCCCGGCCGCTGCTCAACGACGTCTTCACCGGCCGCCGCCCGGATGTCATCTCCTTCGGCTTCGCCATCGCGCTGTGGTCCGGCTCCCGGGCGATGAACGTCTTCGTCGACACCATCACCATCATGTACGGGCTCGACGGGCGCCGCGGCATCGTCAGGACCCGGCTGCTGGCGTTCGCGCTCTACCTCGCCGCGCTGCTCGTCGGCGCCGTCGCGCTGCCGCTGATGGTGGCCGGCCCCGACACCGTGGTGGGCTGGCTGCCCGCGAGCGAGCACATCATCCGCGCGCTGTACTGGCCGGTCGTCCTGCTCCTGTCGGTCGCCTTCCTGACCACCCTCTACCACGCCTCCGTACCCGTCCGCTCACCCTGGCCGGAGGACATCCCCGGCGCGGTCGCCGCCCTCGGCATGTGGCTGCTCGGCAGCTTCCTCCTGCGCCTCTACCTCACCTCGACGGTCGAGGGCCCCACGATCTACGGCTCCCTGGCCGCCCCTGTGGCCGTCCTCCTCTGGATCGGCGTCTCCGCCTTCGCGGTCCTGGTAGGCGCCGCCATGAACGCCTCCCTCGACCGCGTCTGGCCCTCGGTCGCCACCGCCGCGGCCCGCGAGGAAATCGCCCGCCGGACGGCGGCGAAGGGCGGGTCGGCGGGGGAGACCGGGGGCGCTTCCGACGCGGAGGAGGGGCACGGGGACGGTGACGGTGACGGGGGCGGTCACGGGGATGGGGGCGGGGAGGACACCGGCGGCCCGGCCGGAGGCGCGAGCCGCGGCAACGGCGACGGCGACGACCACCGCCGCGGCAGGAGCCGGGGCGACGACGGCAGCGCCGAGGGCTGAGCCGGCCGGGCGCCGGGAGCACAGCAGCCGCCAGGCCCGGCCCGCTCGGCCCGCACCACGTGGTGTGGTGCGGGCCGTTCTGCCCGGCTCTTCGCCGCTACCCCTCGGGCGGACGGGTGCGCTCCGGCAACGAGCGGCCCGAGAGCGCGGTGTCGCTGCCCGCATCGGCCGGGGCGGGGGCCGGTGACCGAGGGGCCGGAATCGGCCGGGGGTTCGCCGCTCGCGTTCACGTCGCTCTCCGAAGGCGGGGGCGAGGGCGGGGCCTGCGTCCTCTCCTGCCGCATCGTGCGGAACTCTTCCCGTATCTCGCCCAGCTCGGCGAGCATCTGCTCCTGGCAGCGGCGCAGCTCCCCGTTCTCCTCGTGCAACCCGGCGGTTCCGCCCTGAAGCGCCTCCAGGAGCTCCTGACGACTCTCCATGACACCGTCGTGCAGCGCCGCCAGGCCGGTCGTCTCATCCAGCCGTTGTGGAGGGCGTTGCTCCGGGAGCGGGAGCAGGGGCGCCCTCGCCAGGCGCCCGCCTCATCTCCCGTCCTCCCGGCCGGAGTTGTGTGAGGAAGCCGTCCGTCCCGTATTCTCGTGCAACGTACGATAATTAGTGGAGGGGAACATGACGCCGCACACGCATGACGTCGTACCGGGGGCCCGCTGGGTCGCGCCGGCCGGGAAGCCGCCGCTGTCCTCGCGGATGATGCGGGCCATCTGGCGGGGGCTCCCGGCCAGGCGGTACGAGACCGGCTGGGAGCCGGGGCTCGCGGTGCCGGCCGCGGACGGCAGCACGCTGCGTACCGACCACTACTTCCCGCGTGCGGAGGGCGACTTCCCCACCCTGCTCGTGCGTTCGCCCTACGGGAGGGGCGTGCCGTGGTCGCCGCTGTTCGGGGTCCTCTTCGCCGAACAGGGCTTCCATGTGGTGCTCCAGAGCTGCCGTGGCACCGGTGGCTCGGGCGGCCGGTTCGACCTGTGGCGCAACGAGGCCGGGGACGGGCAGGCCACCGTGGCCTGGCTGCGGCAGCAGCCCTGGTTCACCGGGGTGCTGGGCACCATCGGCCCCAGCTACCTGGGCTATGTGCAGTGGGCGCTCGCCCTGGACCCGCCGCCGGAGCTGAAGGCGATGGTGGTGCACGTCGGGTTGCACGACCCCCATGCCCTCTTCCACTCGGGCGGTGCGCTCCTCCAGGAGAACGCCCTCGCCGTCGGCCTCGGGATGACGTACCAGCACCGGGGGGTGATGCCGTTCGGGCGGGCGGCGCTGCGCCTCCAGCGCCGGCTGCGGGAGATCACGAGCGCGCGGCCGCTGCGCCGGGCGTATGAGTCCGCCCTCGGTGAAGTGCCCTGGCTGGACGGTGTGATGACCCACCCGGACGCCGACGACCCGTACTGGGACGGCGCTTCGGTGGCCGCCGCGGCGGAGCGGTCGGCCGTGCCCACCTGCCTGGTCACCGGGTGGCACGACGGGCTGGCCGACCAGAGCTTCCAGCAGTTCGACCGGCTGCGCCGAGCCGGCTGCGAGTCCTCGCTGCTGGTCGGCCCCTGGACGCACACCTCCGCGATGCAGCAGGGCTGGCCCGAGGTCTTCGCCGAGAGCCTCGCCTGGCTGCGTGCGCACCTGTGCGGCGACCATGCCGGGCTGCGCCCCACTCCCGTACGCGTCCATGTCGGCGGCGAGGACGCCTGGCGGGACCTCGACGACTGGCCGCCGGCCCCCGCCACCACCGACTGGTTCCCGGCGGCGAAGGGGACGCTCGGCACACAAGCCCCGCTGGAATCCGGCCCGTTGGCGGACTTCCGCTACGACCCGGATGACCCCACCCCGTCCGTGGGCGGGCGGCTGCTCTCCCGTGCCGCCGGTCCCCGGGACAACCGCGAGCTGGAAGCGCGGGAGGACGTCCTGACGTTCACGAGCGCGCCGCTGGCCGAGCCCGTCGACGTCGTCGGCCCGGTCTCCGCCCGGCTGCGGATCGCCACGGACACCGGTCACGCCGATGTCTTCGCCCGCCTCTGCGACGTGGACGCGCAGGGCCGGTCCACGAACATCTGCGACGGGCTGACGCGGCTGCGGACCACCGGACAGACCCCCTCGGAGGTCACCGTGCCGATGAGCTCCACCGCCCACCGCTTCGCCGCAGGGCACCGGATACGTCTCCAGGTCAGCGGCGGCGCCCATCCGCGCTACGCCCGCGGTTCCGGCACCGGGGAGGCGCCGGCCGAGGCGACCCGCTTCGTGCCGGTGCGGCTCACGCTGCACACGGGATCGGCGCTGACGCTCTCGCAGGGCGGCGCGTAGGGGACGCCCGGTCGCGGACCTGACCGGCCCTCGTGTCCAGGTACGCCACAACCCTCCTGGACACGACGGCCCCGCGCACCGTGGAGCGGGGCACCGCCCCGGCCGCACCAACCCCCGTGCTCCGCCGGCGCGGTCGCGGGCCGCACACTGGAACGTCCCCAGTGCCGCCCACAGGAGTCCGGATGACCCACCCGCCCGCCGCCCCGCTCCCGCACCACACCGTGGACGGACCGGACGACGCCCCGCCGCTCCTCCTGGGGCCCTCGCTCGGTGCCTCGCTCGCCGTCTGGGACCCGCAGCTCCCTGCCCTGGCCCGGCGCCACCGCGTCATCCGCTGGGACCTCCCCGGCCACGGGGGCACCCCCGCCGGAGTGCTGGGCACCGCGCCCGCCACCGTCGCCGGCCTGGCCCGGCTGGTTCTCGGGCTCGCCGACGCGCTCGGCCTCGACCGGTTCGCCTACGCCGGGATCTCGCTCGGCGGCGCCGTCGGGGCCTGGCTCGCCGCCCATCACCCGGAGCGGATCGTCTCGCTCGCCCTGCTCTGCTCCTCCGCACGGTTCGGCGAGCCGGCCGGCTGGCACGAACGGGCCGCGCTGGTACGGAAGTCGGGTCTCGGGCCGATCGCGGAGGCCGCCGCGAGCCGCTGGTTCACCCCGGCCTTCGCACACTCCCCGCAGGCCACCGCCCTGGTCGAGGCGGTGCGCCGGTCGGTGGCCCCGGCCGGCTACGCGGCCTGCTGCGACGCCCTCGCCGACTACGACCTCCGCACCGGCCTGGCCCGGATCACCGCCCCCGCACTCGTCGTCGCGGGCCGCGCCGACCCGGCCACCCCGCCCGCCCACGCCCGCGAACTCGCCGACGGCATCACGGACGCGAGCCTGCTCGAACTGTCCGGCGCCGCCCACCTCGCCAACGTGGAACGGCCGGCCCCGGTGCGGACCGCCCTGCTCCGCCATCTCGCCGGCGCCGAACGGCCGGAGAACCGGTCGGGCCGCCGCTGACCTGCGGCCCGTTCACCGGCCCGGCCGGTAGCGGACCAGCAGCATCGCCGCGTCGTCGTGCAGCGGCCCCTCGGCATGCTCCACCAGGTCCTCGCGCACCGCGCGCAGCGCCGTCTCCGGGTCGGGGTCCTTGAGCAGCGCGGCGCGTTCGTCGAGGGGGTAGAAGCGGTCCGCCGCGTCACGGGCCTCGGTGACGCCGTCGGTGTAGAAGAGCAGTTGGTCGCCGGGGGCGAACGGCACCTCGTAGGGCACCGGGGCCGAGGTGCCGTGCAGGCTGAGGCCGAGCGGCAGCGCGCGGTCGGGCGGTGCGGCGAAGCCGACCGTGCCGTCGGGGCGGACGACCAGCGGCGCCGGATGACCGAAGTTCAGCAGCGTGGCACGCGGGCCGTCGCCGATCTCGGCGAGCACCGCCGTGACGAACCGTTCGCCGGACAGATGACGGTTCAGCGCCCGCTCCACCCGCGCGCCGACCGCCGGCAGGTCCGCTTCGTCATGTGCCGCCTCCCGGAACGCCCCCAGCACCACCGCCGCGCTCTCCACGGCCTCCAGGCCCTTGCCCTGCACATCGCCGACGATGATCCGCACCCCGGCGGGCGAGGTCACCACCTCGTACAGGTCACCGCCTATCCGGGCCTCGGCCAGCGCCGAGGTGTACGACACCGCGATCCGCAGCGGGCCGGCGCCGCGCGGCACCGGCCGCAGCAGGACCCGCTGGGCGACCTCGGCGATCGACCGGACGCTGGCCAGTTCCGCCTCCCGGCGCTGCCGCATCACCGCGGCGACCACCCCGGCCGCGGTCACCCCGGCCACCGTCAGCAGGGCGGTCAGCCCGCGCCGGGTGTCGAACAGCCCGTTGTAGACCCCCAGCCCGAGGCAGAGCAGGAACGCCGTCAGCCCGACCACGGCCGTCCGCCGCCAGCCGCCGACCAGCCCCGCGAACGCCGGCCCCAGCGACACCAGGGGCAGGAACCCGACCCCCGGCCCCGCGATGAGGTCAACCGCGGTGACCACGGCCATGACCGCGTACGGGAGCACGGCCAGCACCCGGGAGCCGGTGCGCCGCTCCTCGTTCTCCATGGCCAAGGCGTTCTCCGGCGGTCTCAGGTGAAGGGTTCGGACGAGAGGGCCGTCGGCCGTCGGAGTGTCCGAAAGCGCCCCTCCGGCCTCTGGCCTGAGCATATGCAACATATGCCGTACCGAAATACCTCGAATGCGTGCTGTTACCGAATCGCAGTGGCCCGCACCAGCGGGGAGCGCCCGCGCGGGAGGGGCATGCGGATCTCAGGGACCCTTGACGCGGCGCCCCGGACATGGGGGCGGAGCGCACTGCCGCGCCTGGCGTGACCGGCATGCGCGTGTGCTGGTCACCGGCGGCGAGGGCGGCGGCGGCCCGCCTGCGCCCTGCCTGTCCACCGCCCGCCGACGGACCTGGCTGACCGCCCAGGCCGCCCTCGCCCATTTGGCCAACCACCCGTTGTACGCCGGATGGTGACGAGGCGTCAGGAGTGGGTGAAGGGGGTCAGGCGAGGTAGGGGCGGGTCGAGTTGACCCGGCCGGGGCGCAGAATCCGGATCGGGCCGCGGTTGCAGGAGGGGCAGTCGGCGCGGGTCAGCGGGGAGGCGACACGGACGCCCCGGGTGAAGTAGTCGGCGCGCCGGTGGCCGGCCAGATCCGTGGTGTGCCGGATCTCGTACTCCTCTTCCCAGCCGTGCCCGCAGTGCAGACAGACGAACGCGTACGCCTCGTGAACCGTCTCGGTGTCCCGTTCCATGATCACCACGCCCTTTCCCCGGGCCGTGGCGCTCACGCCAGGCCGGATGCATGCCGCACCTCCCATTATTGCGCTCGGCAACGAGGATGGCCGGGTCGGATTTCCGGGCCGGGGAGGGGCGGCGCGGCCCCTCTCACCAGGAGGGATGCCGGCACGGGCCGCGCGGGACCGGGGGTGGGGTGCCTTGGGGCGCGAGACGCCCGGGGCGGGCGGGCACGGCGGGTGGCCGGGCCGACCGGCAGCGTCACCCGCCACCCGGCAGGTCACCGCCGCCTCGGCCCCGTTGCCGCGCCAGCGCCCGGTACACCGCCCGCACCAGCCCGGCGTTGCGCGGGTCCTGGCCCGTCGTGCCGCCGCCGTACCTGTTCATGGTGTACGCGTACGACAGCCGGTTCTCCGGATCGGCGAAGGCGAAGGAGCCGCCCGCGCCGCCGTGTCCGAACGCCCGCGGGTTGGGTCCCGCCTGGCCCTGGTGGTTGAGCATGTAGCCCAGGCCCCAGCGGTGCTCGTACCCGGCCGGGGCGAGCGCGTCGATCGTCAGATCACGCTCACCCGGCAGGCTCTGCGACCGGCGCATCGCCTCCAGGGTGCCGGGCCCCACCAGCGAGCCGCCCGCCAGCGCGCCGTACACCGTCGCCAGCCCGCGGGCGCCGGCATGGGCGTTGCCCGCCGGGATCTCGGCCGACCGGTAGGCGGCGCTGTTGACATCGCCGGTCGGGATGTACGTCAGCGCCAGCATCACGACGGTCAGCGGATGGTCGGCGAGCGACCGGTACGGCGGCTTCGGCGCACCGGGGAACTGCTCGGCGAGCCGCGCCTCGTCCAGCTGCCCGACCATGTCGGCACAGCGGGCGTGCTCCTCGGCGGGCGTGCCGATGAACACCCGCGCGCCCAGCGGCCCGGTGATCTCGCTCTGCAGGAACGCGCCCAGGGACCGTCCGGTGATCCGCCGTACGACCTCGCCCACGAGGTATCCGAAGGTCACCGCGTGATAGCCCTGCGCGGTGCCCGGCTCCCACCACGGCGGGGTGGCCGCCAGGACGGCGCACACCCGGTCCCAGTCGTAGGCGTGCCCGGCGGGCAGCGGCTCACGGGGCGCGATCAGACCGGCCCGGTGGCTGAGCAGCCAGCGCACGGGTATGTCCTCCTTCCCGGCCTGCCCGAACTCGGGCCAGTACCGGGCCACCGGCGCGTCGAGGTCCAACTCGCCCCGGTCCACCAGGAGATGAGCACACAGCGCGGTCATCCCCTTGGACGTCGAGTAGACATTGACCAGGGTGTCGCGCTCCCACGGGCGGGTCCCCGCGGCGTCCGCGTGGCCGCCCCACAGGTCCACCACCGTCTCGCCGTCCACCGTCACCGCGACCGCCGCGCCCACGTCACCGTGCTCGCTGAAGTTCCGCTCGAACGCGTCCCGTACGCCGGTGAATCCCGGTGCGCAGTGGCCGTTGACGGTGGCTGGCTCCACGGTGGCTCTCCTCGCGTCGTCCCGGTGCTCTCATCCCGTTCCGCCGCATGTGCGTACGGCGTTCCGTAGCGGTATCCGTATCGGATGATCCGCCCAGCTCGATGCCCGTGGCAACGATGTGCGGCCGGACGGCTCAGCGGCGCGTGTCCGGGGAGGGGCGGGGAGCGGAGGGGCGACCGGCCCGGCGCGGGCGGCCGCCTGGCCGGTTTCCGTGGCGCCGGCGATGAAGAAGCGGCCGGGGCGCGCCGTGGTGAGTATGGAGGGTGTGGCGGTGGCGGTGACGGCGGAAGCGGTGGAGGGTGCGGCAATGGCGGAGGCGTCGAGGACGGTGCGGGACGGTGGAGAGGGCTGTAGGCAGCGGTGTCGGGGCCGCGCGGCCGGGTGGGGGTGGGGAGCCGGTGCGCGCTGTCGGGGGCGGGGAGCCGCTCCGTCCTGTGGAGGCGCTGCTGCTGGTCGGCCTTCTGCGAACGACGGTGGGCCCGGAACCGTCGATGAGCGAGGTCACGTTCACCGCCGCGCGCACCGGCCGCTGAACCCTCCGCCGGCGGACTCCTCTCCTCCCCACCGATGAATCGGCCCACCGAACGCGGTCTACCTCACCGACCCCACCATCACGCACCCGGAGGACGCCATGTCTGCCACCCCCGCTCCCGAACCCGCCCCCGCTCCTGATGCCGTCGCCGTCCAGCCGGTGATCGTCACCCCTGACCTCGACCGGCTGCAGGCCTTCTACGCCGGGCTGGCCGGTGCCGAGGAGATCACCCGGGTGCCGGAGGAGGGGCCGGTCTTCTTCGTCATGCTGCGGGTCGGTGGCTCGGAGCTGGGCATCGTGGCGGACCGGAGCGTCGAGACCGGCACCCCGACCCGGATTCTGCTCAGCATCGCCGTCCAGGACGTCGATGCCCTGCTGGACCGGGTCGGCCCGCTCGGCGGAACCGTGCTGGGTCCGGCCAACGACATGCCCTGGGGCCAGCGGGTCGCCCATATCCAGGACCCGGACGGTAACGCGGTCAACCTCACCCAGCCGGTCTGACCGGCACGGCCACCGGGCCGCGGCGGACCCGACCCCACCTGCCCCCTCCGGGCCGGGCCCCGCCCGAAGCGTCAGTTCTGGTTCTTCTCCAGTGCGTTGAGGTACGCGTCCATGAAGTGGTCCCGGACGCCGTCGGAGGCGGGCGCGAGGAGGTCGGCGGTGAAGCCCTGAGCGCGGTCCACCAGCCCGTGGAGCAGCGGCATGGTGTGGTGGATGGCGCCCCTCGCGTCGATGTAGCGCAGCGCGGAGACATGGTGGAAGGCGGGCTCCGGGGGCAGCTGCGGCACGATGTCGTTGTTGTTGACGAAGCGGTACATGCGGTCGGAGAAGGCCGTGTTGAACTCCTTGGACAGCTGCCGGTCGCAGGTGCGCGGCTGGCCGAAGGTGTAGACGCCGTTGGCCGTGACCCGCGGCTCCTCGAAGTGCAGCCGGGCGGCGGCCAGCATCGCCAGCGCCCCGCCGAGGCTGTGGCCGGTGAACCACACCGTCTGGCGGTTGTCGCGGAACGCGTCGATGGCGGCCCGGACCTGCGGCCAGACGGCCTCCAGCGCCTGGCCGAAGCCGTAGTGGACACAGCCCTTGCCGCCGGGGCCGGGCCACGGTGGTGTGGTGGCGTCGGACAGCCAGTCGCGCAGCTCCACCGGCTCCGTGCCCCGGAAGCTGGTGATGATCATGCTGTGTCCGCCGAGGGTGTACGCCTCGGTGTCCTCCAGCGGGAACGGTGGACGGAAGGTGGTGTGGTGGTGCCGTACCCGGTCGAAGCCCCATTCCCGGGCGGTGGTTTCGATGGTCTGCTCGTCCTGGTAGGCGAGCGCGGAGGCGCGCGCCATGGAGAGTGCGTGGCGGACGGTGTAGCCGGTGGCTTTCTGGTCGATCGTGGCGCTGGTCAACGAGGGCTCCTCTGGCTGGTCCGGCTGGGGCGACGAGGGCTGCTGCGAGGGCGGGACGCTGCGCGTGCGGCAGCTCCGGTCACAGAACGCTCGCACTGACTACGCAGCGTAACTTCCGGGTCGGGTGCCGGGCGGTTGCCGCCCGTTCAAACCACTCGTTCGTGCCTCCGGTCGCACACACCGGGCCGCCGGGCGAGCCTGGAAGCGTTCGGCTCCCGGAGGACGGCGGAAAGGCCCCACAGTGAACAGCGCGAAGCAGGCGGCACACGCGGACCATGTATCGGCCGAGGTGATGGTGGAGCTGGAGAGCTGCGCGACGCAGGACGCGCACGCGGTCTTCAGCGCGCTGCGTACCTCCTTCAGCTCCGACCGGGCGGCGGACGACGTGCCCGAGGAGGTGGCCGGGGCGGGTTCGACTGTGTGGACCTCGACCTTCGACGTGAGTGAGCGCAAGGCCACCGCCGAGCCGCGGCGGCTGACCGCGCCCGTCCTGGTCAGCCTCCAGGGCGGCTACTGGGCGGTCGACCAGCTGTGCAAGGGCCTGGAGTCCGCGTTCGCCGTGAAGGTCCTCGGGACGGCGGCCGGTGACCAGGAGAAGGAAGTCGAGCTGCGGCTGGAGACCCGTTAGCGGCCCCGGCTCCATGACCGAAGCGGCGGGCAACCACGGCCACGGCGCAGGGCAGCGGCCCGGCTCACCCGGCCGCCCCTCGCGGCCCGGATCGGAAAGGCGTGAGTGAGTGGAGTCCACCCATCATCCGGAGACCGGCGGTGCGCCGTCGGCGGACGGCCACCGGTCCTCCGTGGTGCTGCACATCAACGGAGTGACGCACACACTGACCGTGGACCACCGGACCACGGTCCTGGACCTGCTCCGCGAACGTCTCGGCCTGACCGGCGCCAAGAAGGGCTGCGACCACGGACAGTGCGGCGCGTGCACCGTGCTCGTCGACGGGCGGCGCGCCAACAGCTGTCTGCTGCCGGCCGTGGCACAGGACGGGTGCCGGCTCACCACGGTCGAGGGCCTGGCCGAGGGGGAGCGGCTGCACCCCCTGCAGCAGGCCTTCCTGGAGCGGGACGCCCTGCAGTGCGGCTACTGCACGCCCGGCCAGATCTGTTCGGCCGTCGGCGTGCTGACCGAAGTGGCGGACGGCTTCCCGTCCCATGTCACCGCGCCCACCGCGGACTCCGGGACCCCGGTCGAGCTGACCGACGACGAGATCCGCGAGCGGATGAGCGGAAACCTCTGCCGCTGCGGCGCCTATCCGCGGATCGTCGAAGCGGTCCGGGACGCCGCCCTCCGGGCGGGTGGCCAGGAGGCGGCGCGATGAAACCGTTCGGGTACCTGCGGGCGACGAGCGTCGAGGAGGCGGTACGGGCCGCGGCCGACGAGCCCGGCGCCCGCTTCCTCGGCGGGGGCACCAACCTCGTCGACCTGATGAAGCTGGGCGTGGAGGCGCCCCGGCTGCTCATCGACGTCACCCGGCTGCCGCTCGACCGCGTCGAGGCACTTCCGGACGGCGGGCTGCGGATCGGCGCGCTGGTCCGCAACAGCGATCTCGCCGCGGCGGCCGCCGTCCGCGACCGCTACCCGGTCCTGTCGCAGGCGCTGCTGGCCGGGGCCTCGGGGCAGCTGCGGAACATCGCGACCACCGGCGGCAATCTGCTCCAGCGCACCCGCTGTCTGTACTTCCAGGACATCAGCAAGCCCTGTAACAAGCGCGAGCCGGGCACCGGCTGCCCGGCCCGTGAAGGGGCGCACCGCGATCTCGCCGTACTGGGCCACTCCGAGCACTGCGTGGCCACCCAGCCGTCCGACATGGCGGTGGCGCTGGCCGCCCTCGACGCCGAGGTGCAGCTGCACGGCCCCGACGGGGAGCGCACCGTGCCGGTGACCGATTTCCACCGGCTGCCCGGCGACCGCCCGGAACAGGACACCGTGATCCGGCCCGGCGAACTCGTCACCGCCGTCCGGCTGCCGCCGCCGGTCCCCGGCGCGCGCTCGCGCTACCGCAAGGCCCGCGACCGCGCCTCGTTCGCGTTCGCCCTGGTCTCCGTCGCCGCCGTACTGGAGGTGCACGACGGCGCCGTACGGCGGGCGGCCCTCGCGTTCGGCGGGCTGGCGCACCGGCCCTGGCGCGCCCGCGCCGCCGAAGAGGTGCTGCACGGCGCGCCCGCCACCGAGGACACCTTCGCCCGCGCCGCCGACGCCGAACTCACCGCCGCCCGGCCGCTGCGCGACAACGGCTTCAAGGTCGCGCTCGCCCGCAGCCTGACCGTCGGCGTGCTGGCCGGGCTCGCCGCCCCGCCCGACGACCGCTGACGACCCCCACCCGCCACCGACCCCCTCCGCACCCACCCCTCCCGCACCCACTACAAGGACCACCAGGACGCCACCGCCGACCCGGCCCCGCCCCGGCCCCGGGCCCCGACCCAAGGACGCGCGCCATGAGCCCCGACTCGTTCCCGCTCGGCCCACTCCCGTACCCCCTGGGCGCCCCGCTCGTCCGCCGGGAAGGACGGGAGAAGGTCACCGGCACCGCCCGGTACGCGGCCGAACACACCCCGCCGGGCTGCGCCTACGCCTGGCCGGTGCCCGCGACCGTCGCCCGGGGCCGGGTCACCGCAGTGGACACCGCGGCGGCGCTCGCCCTGCCGGGGGTGTACGCGGTGCTGACACACGAGAACGCGCCCCGCCTCGCGGCCGCCGACGATCCGACGCTGTCGCTCCTCCAGGACGACCGGGTGCCGCATCGCGGCTGGTACGTCGCGCTCGTCGTCGCCGACAGCCTGGAGGCCGCCCGCGCCGCCGCCGGGGCGGTCCGCGTCAGCTACGAGACCACCGCGCACGACGTACGGCTGACCGCGGGCCATCCGGGCCTGTACGACGCGGAGACCGCCAACGGCGGCCATCCGGGCACCCGCGAACGCGGCGACTTCGAGGGGGCGTTCGCGGCCGCGCCGGTCACCGTCGACGCCACCTACACGGTGCCCCCGCTGCACAACCACCCCATGGAGCCGCACGCCTCCACCGCCCGGTGGAGCGACGGGCATCTGACCGTCCACGACTCCAGCCAGGGCGCCACCAAGGTCTGCGCGGACCTCGCCGCGCTGTTCCGGCTCGACCGGAGCGAGATCACCGTCGTCTCCGAGCACGTCGGCGGCGGCTTCGGCTCCAAGGGGACGCCCCGCCCCCAGGTCGTGCTGGCCGCGATGGCCGCCCGCCACACCGGGCGCCCGGTCAAACTCTCCCTGCCACGCCGGGAGATGCCGGCCGTCGTGGGCCATCGCGCCCCCACGATCCAGCGGGTGCGCCTCGGTGCGGGCGACGACGGTGTCCTCACCGCCCTCGCCCACGAGGCCGCCACCCACACCTCCACCGTCACCGAGTTCGTCGAGCAGGCCGCCGTCCCGGCGCGCGTCATGTACACCTCGCCGAACAGCCGCACCGTGCACCGCGTCGTCCCGCTCGACGTCCCGACGCCCTCCTGGATGCGCGCACCGGGCGAGGCCCCCGGGATGTACGCACTGGAGTCGGCCGTCGACGAACTCGCCGTCCTCCTGGACATCGACCCCGTCGACCTGCGGATGCGCAATGAGCCGGACACCGAACCGGACAGTGACCGCGCCTTCAGCAGCCGGCACCTGGTCGGCTGTCTGCGGGAGGGCGCGGAGCGCTTCGGCTGGCGGCCCCGGGACCCGCGGCCGGGAGTCCGCCGCGTCGGCGACCTGCTCCTGGGCACCGGCGTCGCCGCCGCCACCTACCCCGTCCTCATCGCCGCCTCCTCCGCCGAGGCGCACGCCGCCGCCGACGGCACCTACCGCATCCGCGTGAACGCCACCGACATCGGCACCGGCGCCCGCACCGTCCTCGCGCAACTCGCCGCCGGTGTGCTGGCCGTGCCCGACGAACGCGTCCGCATCGAGATCGGCAGCAGCGACCTGCCGCCCGCCATGCTGGCCGGCGGCTCCGCGGGCACCGCCTCCTGGGGCTGGGCCGTCCACAAGGCCTGTACGGAGCTGCGGCACCGGCTGCGGGACCACGTCGGACCGCTCCCGGACGACGGGCTGACGGCCGCCGCCGACACCCGCCGGGAGACGGCCGAGCGCTCCCCGTACGCCCGGCACTCCTTCGGTGCCACCTTCGCCGAGGTGCAGGTCGACACCGTCACCGGGGAGGTCCGGACACGGCGGATGCTGGGCGTCTACGCCGCCGGCCGCATCCTCAACTCCCGTACCGCGCGCTCCCAGTTCATCGGCGGGATGACCATGGGGCTGGGGATGGCGCTCATGGAGGGCAGCGGTCTGGACCCCGCTTTCGGCGACTTCGCCGAGCGCGACCTGGCCTCGTACCACGTGCCGGCCTGCGCCGATGTCCCGCCGATCGAGGCGTACTGGCTGGAGGAGGAGGACCCGCACCTCAACCCCATGGGCAGCAAGGGCATCGGGGAGATCGGCATCGTCGGCACCGCGGCGGCGCTCGCCAACGCGTTCTGGCACGCCACCGGCGTCCGGTTGCGCGACCTCCCGCTCACCCCGGACAAGGTCCTGCCGCGGCTCCCGGACCGGCCGGGAGCGGGCCGGGCCGGCGGACTCCGCTAAACCAAGATCAGTTGCGGAACCCGTCCCACCGGGTCACCATGACAAATGACCCATACGTGATTAATGCTCACTCTTCGTGTTTCGGGGTTCGTTGGTCCAACGAGGTGAAGGGCGTGAGCCTCGCGGTGAGGAGCCACGACATGACACTTCCCGGCGACCGGCACTACACGGTCGAACTGCATGCTTCGGCGGAGCGTGTGCCGCAGATCCGGCGGATTCTGGCCGCGCACCTGCGGTACTGGGACCTTGAGCTGCATATCCCGCCCGTGTGCCGGGGAGTGGCGGAACTCCTGACCAACGTCCATCGCCATATCGGCCCGGACGCCCCGTGCGTCGTCGAGCTCCGCTGGACCGGCCGTCACCTCACCGCCTCCGTCGCCGACCAGGGGCCGCGCCTGCCGAAGCTGCTCAGCGCCGCCGACGGCGGACTCTCCAGGGTGGCGGCACTGAGCGACAGTTGGGGCACCTGCGGCACCCCGGACGGCAAGGTCATCTGGTTCACCCGCCGGGTCGAGGCGGCCCGCAAGTCGCCGCTGACCAGCCGCACCCCGCTGCGCAGCGTGCCCGACGCGAAGGGCCAGCCGGCGGTGCCCCCGGCCCTGCCGGTCGAACCGCCCGTCGAGCCCGTGTGGGAAGCCGCCACGGAGACCGCGGCGGAGGCCACTCCGGCCGCCTCCTCCGCGGTGGCGTCCGAAGGCGCGCTGGTCTGACCCACCGCCTGACACGCCGTCACGGAAACCGGTGAGGCGCTGACGCCCCCTGTCGCGCCGCGCCCACCGGCCGATATGCACCTGTGGGCGCGGGGATACCGGCAACGGCCGCCCGCCGCGGTTACGATCACGGCATGGCAACGGTCAGGGCGGCCAACGGCAGGATGCGGAACCGCGGTTCAGCGGTTCCGTTCCGTGTGCTGTGGCTGGCCGCCCTGCTGATCAGCGTGCTGGTCGCCCACGGGGCACGGGCCGAGACCGCCGAGGGCCACCTGGTGAACGCCCTGCCGGTCGCCACGGCCGCCGCCGAAGCGGGCCAGGACAGCTGGCTCGCACCCGAACACCCGGCCCACTCCGGCCAGCCCGACGCTCCCGGGCAGCACACCGACGAGCTGTGTGTCTCGGGCCAGCCGCAGCAGGGCGCCGCCGTGCCGCCGCCCTGCCCCGCCCCCTCGGCGGGCACGTCCTGGGACCCGCCCGTGCAGGGCCGGTCCGGGGCGTCCGACGGCGCCCGGAGCGCCCTTCCACCGTTGCGCGGCACAGCGTCCTCCGTCGTGCGGCAGGTCTAGATTCCGGCCGATTTCCGGATCGCCCCTGCCGATGCCGTCCGCCGGTGAGCGTGTGCCGCGCCGCCGCGGCGGTGGTCCCACGGAGAACCTGTGCCGTTCCGCGTCCCGTTGTGGCTTCCGTTCCGTCGTCCCGTCCCCAGTGGTGCCCCCTCCCTGCGCCGTGCCCGCTTCCGTAGGGGCGCCCGGCGGCTGAGGGACGCCCGCTTACGCCGCCGTCGGCCGGCCGTCCTGCTGCTCCTGGTCGCCGGACTGCTGTCCGTGGTGCTCCCGTGCGCCGACGGGGCCGACGGCCACCACCGTGCGCTCGGCGCCGCGCAGGTCGCCTCGGGCCCGTCCGCCTCCGTGGCCGTCGCGCCCGCCCGTGTGGCCGCCGAAGAGGACGCCGGGCACCACGGCTCCGCGTGTGTGCCCGGCCGGTCCGGCCATCTTCCGGAGGGCCGGCCGGCCGGCGGGGCGGAGGGGGCCGCGGCGCCCGCCGTCCTCACGGGCGCCGCGCGGGTCGCGGCCGCCCGCCGCCCGGCCGCGGGGGGCCGGGCCGGGCAGCGCAGACCGGTGCGCGGCGGCCGGTCCACCCTCGCCGCTCTCTGCAGGTGCCGGATATAGGAGCCGCCGCCGCGACCGGCCACCACGGCCGGTCCGCGATGCGCGCCCGTCCATCCCGCACCACCGAACGAGAGCGAACCATGCACTCCCTCCCCACGGCGGCCCGCTCCGCCTCTCCCGCGGTCCCCGCCGCCCCGGCGCCCGGCACCGCCCCCGCCTCCGGCATCCCCGGCCTGGTCGGCAACACCCCCGTCCTGCACATCTCCGAGCCGCTCACCCCGCCCGGCCGCGGCTTCTGGGCCAAGCTCGAAGGCCGCAACCCGGGCGGCATCAAGGACCGGCCCGGACTCCACATGGTCGAACGGGCCCGCGCCCGCGGCGAGTTGCAGCCCGGCGCCCGGATCATCGAATCCACCAGCGGCACCCTCGGCCTCGGCCTGGCCCTCGCCGGAATGGTGCACGGCCATCCGGTCAGCCTGGTCACCGACCCCGGCCTGGAGTCCTCGATGACCCGGCTGCTGACCGCGTACGGCGCCCAGGTCGAGATCGTCGCCGAGCCGCACCCCAGCGGCGGCTGGCAGCAGGCCCGCCGCGACCGGGTGCGCGGACTGCTCGCGGCGCACCCCGGCTCCTGGTGCCCGGACCAGTACAACAACCCCGACAACACCACCGCCTATCTGCCGCTGGCCCTCGAACTCGCCTCCCAGCTGGGGCACATCGACGTCCTGGTGTGCAGTGTGGGCACCGGCGGGCACTCCGCCGGGGTGTCCCGGGTGCTGCGCCAGCTCTACCCGCAGCTGCGGCTCGTCGGCGTCGACACCATCGGCTCGACCATCTTCGGACAGCCCGCCCGGCCCCGGCTGATGCGCGGGCTCGGATCGAGCATCTATCCGCGCAATGTCGCCTACGACCAGTTCAGCGAGGTGCACTGGGTCGCACCGGCCGAAGCGGTCTGGGCCTGCCGCACCCTGGCGTCCTCGCACTACGCCACCGGCGGCTGGAGCGTCGGAGCGGTCGCGCTGGTCGCCGGCTGGCTGAGCCGGACCGAGCCGGCCGGCACCCGGATCGCGGCCGTCTTCCCCGACGGGCCGCAGCGCTATCTGAGCACGGTGTACGACGACCAGTACTGCGCTGCCCATGGCCTGCTCGACGCCCCGCCGGCGGACGGGCCGCAGACCCTGAGCCGGCTGGGGGAGCGGGAGGTCACCGTCTGGAGCCGGTGCGCTCAGGTCGTCGATCCGCTCGGCCCGTCCGGTGCTGCGGGACCGTCCGGCGAGGCGTCCGCCCACGGTGCGGGGGAGGCCCGGTGACCGGCATGCTCACCCAGTACCGTTCCTACGACCGCAGCGCCCGGATGCTGATGGCCAATCAGTTCACCATCAATCTCGGCTTCTACATGCTGATGCCCTATCTGGCCGCGCATCTGTCCGGGACGCTCGGTCTGGCGGGCTGGCTGGTCGGACTGGTCCTGGGCGTCCGCAACTTCAGCCAGCAGGGGATGTTCCTGGTCGGCGGCACGCTGGCCGACCGCTTCGGCTACAAGCCGCTGATCGTGGCCGGCTGTGTGCTGCGGACGCTCGGCTTCGCGACGCTCGGGCTGGTGGACTCGCTGCCCGCGCTGCTGGCGGCGTCCGGGGCCACCGGACTGGCCGGCGCGCTGTTCAACCCGGCGGTCCGGGCCTATCTGGCCGCCGCCGCGGGCGACCGGCGGCTGGAGGCGTTCGCGCTGTTCAACGTCTTCTACCAGGCGGGCATCCTGCTCGGCCCGCTGGTGGGGATGGTGCTCACCGGCGTCAACTTCCGGGTCACCTGCCTGGTCGCGGCCGGGATCTTCGCGCTGCTGAGCGTCGTGCAGATCCGTGCGCTGCCGGCCCGCGGCGAGGAGACCGCGGCGGACGACGAGGCCGCCCGGCGCAACGGTCTGCTGTCCCAGTGGCGGGAGGTGCTGGCCAACCCGCCGTTCCTGCTGTTCTCCGGCGCCATGATCGGCTCGTATGTGCTGTCGTTCCAGGTCTATCTGGCGCTGCCGCTGGAGGTACGGCGGCTGGCCGGTGAGGGGGAGTCCGGCACCGTGGCGGTGGCCGGGCTGTTCGCGGTGTCCGGGCTGACCACCATCCTCGGGCAGACCAGGGTGACCCGCTGGTGCAAGGCCCGGATGACGGCGGGCCGGGCCCTCGCCCTGGGCCTGCTGACCATGGGGCTGGCCTTCGTCCCGCTGCTGGCCGCCACGGCACTGCCGGTGCCGGCCGGAGGGCCCGGCCGCTGGGCCCTCGCGGCCGTCCCGCCGGCGCTCTGCGCACTGCTGCTCGCCCTCGGCACGATGATCACCTACCCGTTCGAGATGGACACCATCGTCCGGCTGTCAGGCAACCGCCTGGTGGCGACCCACTACGGGCTCTACAACACCATCTGCGGAATCGGCATCACCCTCGGAAACCTGCTCACCGGCGCCGCGCTGGACGCCTCCCGGTCGGCCGGACTGCCCGCGCTGCCCTGGATCGCCCTCGCGGCCCTGGGCCTGGCGTGCGGTGCCGCCCTCCACGGACTGCAGCGCACCGGCCGGCTGGCCCCGGCCGCCGGGCTGGAGGCGGCGATGGGCTGACGGAACCGGTGGCCACTCCGTCCACGAGGAGCGGGGTGGCCACCTCCCGGTCCGTCACCGCATCCGGGCTGTCGGGCCGGTCACCGCCGGCGAGCCGTCACCAGCCACGCCGCGCTGCCGAGCGTGACGCCGTCGGGGCCCTGGTGTTCGGCCAGTGCGTCCCGCAACGCGGTCGCTGTCCTGGCCCGCGCTTCCGCACTCGCCTCGGCGAGCATCGCGCGCGACTCCGGCATGGCGAGCTGGTAGGCCACCACGTCGTCCGGGTCGGTTCCCATCCACATCGGCTCGTCGACGGCGCCGATCGTGATCCCGTCGAATCCGGTGCTGTCCAGCAGCTTCGTGATCCGGTCCGCGTCGGCGAGCGAGAACGGGCCCGGGGCGCCCGGCGCATCGAGCTCCGGCAGCTGTACATACGGGGCGATGGCGCCCATCGGCACGGTCAGATAGGCGTTGTCCCGCACGCCCCGCCAGCACAGGAACGCCACCTGTCCGCCCGGACGCAGCGCTCGGGCGATGTTTCCGAACGCCGCCTCCGGGTCGGCGAAGAACATCACGCCGAAACGGCTGATCGCGACGTCGAAGGCGCCGTCCGCGAAGCGGTGGACCTGTGCGTCCCCCCGCTCGAAGGTGACCCGCGGCAGCCCGGACCCTGCGGCCCGCTTCCGGGCCTCGGCCAGCATCGGCGCCGACACGTCGACACCGAGCACCGACCCCTGTGCCGCGGTCCGCGCCGCCTCCAGGCTCGTACCGCCGCTGCCGCATCCGATGTCCACCACCCGGCTGTCCGCCCGAATCCCGGCCGCCGCCATCAGGTGCGGAGTGAGCCGGCGATACCTCGCCTCCTGCCGTTCCCGCTGCTGGGCCCAGTACAGTCCCTCGTCCCCGTTCCAGGTCCTGGCCTGGCCGGCGTTGCCCGCGGCGATCTCCTCCGGCAGCGGTGCCCCGCCGTCCCCGGCCACGCCCTGATCGTTGCCCTGTCCCATTGCTCCCCCTTGTTCGAAATGCCCACAGGTGGTTGTACGGCGCGCCCACCAGGGAGTTCGTCGCACGTACCTCGATGTGCCATATCTGCGACACCCCCCCTTCCCTGGCGCTCGCTCCTCTTGGAACACTCTGCTGAACCGTGGTTTCGCACCACTCCTCACACAACCGCACACCAGCACCCGTCATTTCGCCAACTCCCCCACACGCGAAGAGGTTCCCCAGCCCATGCCTGAACTGAATCGGCGGCGTTTCCTCCAGATCGCCGGCGCCACCGCGGGCGCCTCGGCCCTGTCGAGCAGCATCGCCCGTGCCGCAGCCATCCCCGCCAAGCGCCGCTCCGGCTCCATCAACGACATCGAGCACGTCGTCGTACTGATGCAGGAAAACCGTTCCTTCGATCACTACTTCGGCTCGATGAAGGGCGTCCGCGGCTTCGGTGACCCGCGCCCGTTCATCCTCGACAGCGGGAAGTCCGTCTGGCACCAGCCGGACGGCGACAAGGAGGTGCTGCCCTACCACCCGGACGCCGAGGACCTCGGCATGCAGTTCATCGAGGGTCTCGACCACGAGTGGGCGGGCGGCCACAAGGCCCGCAACAACGGCAAGTACGACAACTGGATAGCCGCCAAGACCGCCGGGACGATGGCGCATCTGACGCGCAAGGACATCCCGTTCCACTACGCGCTCGCCGACGCCTTCACCATCTGCGACTCGTACCACTGCTCTTTCATCGGGGCGACCGACCCCAACCGCTACTACATGTACACGGGCCATGTCGGCAACGACAGTTCGGGCGGCGGCCCGGTCCTCGGCAACGAGGAGGCCGGGTACAGCTGGACGACCTACCCGGAGCGGCTGGAGA
Organism: Streptomyces sp. NPDC001219; assembly: GCF_053597915.1. Taxonomy (NCBI): domain Bacteria; kingdom Bacillati; phylum Actinomycetota; class Actinomycetes; order Kitasatosporales; family Streptomycetaceae; genus Streptomyces; species Streptomyces sp. NPDC001219. Next base: position 131,544 of record NZ_JBSFJF010000011.1, read on the forward strand.
AGGCCGGGATCTCCTGGAAGTTCTACCAGGACATCGGTGACGGCCTGGATGCCGACGGCAAGTGGGGCTGGATCGACGACGCCTACCGCGGCAACTACGGCGACAACTCGCTGCTCTTCTTCAACCAGTACCGCGACGCCAAGCCCGGCGACCCGCTCTACGACAAGGCCCGCACCGGCACCAACGCCAAGGAGGGCGACGGCTACTTCGACCGGCTCCGGGCCGACGTGAAGGCCGACAAGCTGCCCCAGGTCTCCTGGGTCGCCGCCCCCGAGGCCTTCTCCGAGCACCCCAACTGGCCCGCGAACTACGGCGCCTGGTACGTCTCCCAGGTGCTGGACGCGCTCACCTCCAACCCCGAGGTGTGGAGCAAGACCGCCCTGCTCGTCACCTACGACGAGAACGACGGCTACTTCGACCACGTGGCCCCGCCCTTCCCGCCGGCCTCCGCCGACGAGGGCAAGTCGACCGTGGACACCACGCTCGACAGCTTCGGCGGCAACGCCAAGTACGCGGCCGGCCCCTACGGCCTCGGCCAGCGCGTCCCGATGATCGTCGTCTCGCCCTGGAGCACCGGCGGCTACGTCAATTCCGAGGTCTTCGACCACACCTCGATCATCCGGTTCCTGGAGCGCCGCTTCGGTGTCCACGAGCCGAACATCTCGCCCTGGCGGCGCGCCATCTGCGGCGACCTGACCTCCGCCTTCGACTTCGGCCTGGAGAACACCAAGCCGGCCGCGCTCCCCGCCACCGACGGCTTCCAGCCGCCGGACAAGGAGCGGCACGACAGCTATGTGCCGAAGCCGCCGGCCAACCCCGTGCTGCCCAAGCAGGAGCCGGGCTCCCGCCCCACCCGCCCGCTGCCGTACGCACCGCTCGTCGACGGGTCGGCGACCCCCTCCAGCGGCCGCTACACCCTCACCTTCCGCAGCGGCGACAAGGCCGGCGCCTGCTTCACCGTCACCGGCGGCAACCGCACCGACGGCCCCTGGTCGTACACCACGGAGGCCGGTAAGAAGATCTCCGACACCTGGAACACCGCCTACTCCAAGGACGTCTACGACCTGACCGTCCACGGCCCGAACGGCTTCCTGCGCACCTTCAAGGGCGCCGGCAAGAAGGCCGGGCCCGAGGTCACCGCCCGCCACGACGCGACCGCCGGCCGCGTCGAACTCACCATGACCAACCACGGCGGCACCGACTGCCACCTCACCGTCACCCAGGCCTACGGCGGCGCCAGTGAGACCTTCCCGGTCCGCGCGGGCGCCACCGTCAAGCACGCCTTCGACCTGCGCAGCAGCAAGCGCTGGTACGACCTGTCGGTCACCTCCGACACGGACGGCGGCTTCCTGCGCCGGTTCGCCGGCCATGTGGAGACCGGGGAGCCGGGTGTGAGCGACCCGGCGATCATCACGGGCTGAGCGGACCACGGCCCGTTCCACGACGCTCGTTCCGCCGGTCCGCCGGCGGAACCCGGGGCGCCCGCCGCACCAGGCGGGCGCCCCGGCTGCGCGAACGGCCCGCCGGGAGCGCCGTCTTGCCCTGGAGTGCGCTCCAGCTCCTAGCGTGGGCGCACGACCTACCGCCGTCGCGGAACGAAGGGAACCACGTGCGCTACACACTGTTCGGCAGGACCGGTCTGCGGGTGAGCGAGCTGAGCCTGGGCGCCATGACCATGGGCGAGGACGGGGGCCGGGACACCAGCGCCCGCATCCTGGACACCTACGCGGACGCCGGCGGGAACTTCATCGACACCGCCGACAACTACACCGGCGGCGCCTCCGAACGCCTCCTCGGGGAGCTGCTGGAGGGCCGCAGGGACCGCTTCGTCCTCGCGAGCAAGTACACCTGCGCGACCCGTCAGGGCGATGTGAACGCGGCGGGAAACCACCGCAAGAACCTGGTCCGGTCGGTGGAGGCGAGCCTGGCGCGGCTGCGCACCGACCACCTCGACGTGCTGTGGGTGCACGCACGGGACAACTTCACGCCCGTGGAGGAGGTCATGCGGGCGCTCGACGACGTGGTGCGCTCGGGGAAGGTGCTCTACGTCGGGGTGTCCGACTGGCCCGCCTGGGAGATCGCGCAGGCCAACACCCTTGCCGAGCTGCGCGGCTGGACCGCGTTCGCCGGCTCGCAGCTGCGCTACAACCTGCTGGAGCGGACGCCGGAGCGGGAACTGCTGCCGCAGGCCCGCGCCTTCGACCTGGCCGTGCTGGCCTGGGCACCGCTCGCGGCCGGCAAGCTCACCGGCAAGTACCGCCGCGGGGAGACCGGCCGGCTGGCCGGTGGGGACGGCAGCGTCACGCGGGACCACAACGAGGAGGAGACCGTCACCGCGGTGCTGGAGATCGCCGAGCAGGGCGGCTGGAGCCCCGCGCAGGTGGCCCTGGCCTGGCTGCGCAGCCGGCCCGGCAACATCATCCCGATCATCGCCGCCACCAAGGAGAGCCAGCTCCGCGACAACCTCGGCGCCACCGGCGTCTCACTGGACGCCGACGCGCTGGCCCGGCTCGAACAGACCAGCGCGGTGCCGCTGGGCTTCCCGCACGACTTCCTGCGGCAGCCGGGCATCATCGAGAACGTCTACGGCGACCGCTGGGCCGAGATCGAGGACCGGCGCTCCACCTACCGCCGCACGGCGGGCGAGATCCGCTGACACACGACGGACGCCGCCGCCCGGTCATCGGGGCGGCGGCGTCCAGGTCTCATCTACCGTGGCGCGGGGTCAGTCCAGCGCGCTGCGCTGCTTCCACTCCTGCCAGTTCTCCTGCCAGACCTCCAGGCCGTTGCCGACATCGGTCTTGTTGGTGTTGGTGGTGCCCTTCACCTCGACCGTGGAGCCGATCGTCAGGAAGTCGTAGGCCCTCTTGGCGTCCGAGGTGGTCATGCCGAAGCAGCCGTGGCTGTTGTTCTCCACGCCGATCGACTTGTTCCACGGGGCGGAGTGCAGGAAGGTCCCGGACGCGGTGAGGTGGGTGACCCACTTGGAGTCCAGCATCCACTCACTGCCGTGGCCGATGGTGGCGGAGTCCATCGTCTCGGCCGCGTTCTTGCTGCGGACGGTGTGCACCCCGCCGCGGGTCGGGTCCTGCGGGGAACCGGCGGAGCCGGAGATGCTGCCGACGTTCTTGCCGTTCTCGTACATCGTCATGGTGTGCGAGGGGACGTCGATGACGGCCTTGTGGTCGGCGCCGATGGTGAAGCCGAAGTTGTAGTCCCGGGCGAACCAGCCGCCGTCACCGGAGTTGATGCCGGACAGCGCGCCCTTCACGGAGACCTTGGTGCCGGACGGCCAGTAGTCCTTGGGCCGCCAGTCGATCCGGTCCTTGCCCGAGTAGTCCTTGACCCAGCCCCAGGAGCCCTCGACCTTCGGCTGGGTGGTGACCTTCAGCGCCCGCTCGATCTCGGCCTGCCGGTCCTTGGCTATCGGGTTGTCGAAGAGGATCGAGACCGGCATCCCGGTGCCGACGGTCTGCCCGCCGGACGGGGTGTTGGTGAGCTTGTTGACCTTGCCGGCCTCCTCCGTGGTGAACTTCGAGGTGGCCGCGGACTCCTTGCCCCCGTCGGAGGTGGCCTTCGTCCGCACGGTGTAGGTGGTGTCCGGCATGACCTTGCCGTCCGAGGCCCATGACGCGCCGTTACCGGAGAGCTGTCCGGCGACCTTGCCGCCCTTGTCGTTCTCGACCTCGACCGAGGTGAGCTTGCCGCCCTTGGCCCGTACGGATATCTGTGAGCCGAGCTTGGCCGGGGTGTTCCCGGCGGCCGGGGTGACGGTCACCTTGGTCGCGGGCTGGTCCGCCTTCGACGCGCCGCCCGGCCCGCACGCGGTCAGCAGCGCGGCTGCCGCGGTCAGGGCGGGTAGCAACCGGGCGGAGTGGCGACGTGGTCCGGCGTGCACGGGTATCCCTCCAGAGCAGAACAACTGTCAGTGGCGGGGCCCGGCCCCGTGAGGGGGTCGCCGTCAGGAGCCGCCAATGCCCCCGCCGCCTTAGCAGAGGGGTTGTCCGCCGAGAGGGTTGTCCCGGATGCCGGAGGATTAGGACACAGTTCGATATCGGTAGCACGAAAAGGCGACGGACGGCCTTTCCGGCCGCCCGTCGCCTCGTATCTCCTCCGGTGTGCCCGGTGTCAGGAGGACCCGCCGCCGGTCGCCCCGCCCTGGGTCGACTGACCGCCGGTGTTCCCGCCGGTCGTGCCCCCGCCGCCGGTGTCCCCGCCGGTGGTGCTGCCACCGGTGCTGCCGCCGGTGGTGCCGCCCGTGTCTCCGCCGGTGGTGCTGCCACCGGTGTTCCCGCCGGTGGTGCTGCCGCCGTTGTTCCCGCCACCGGTCGTGCTGCCGCCGTCGGTGCTTCCGCCGGTGGTGCTGCCGCCGTTGGTGGTGCCTCCGCCGCCGGTGGACGTGTCGGTCGAGCCGCCGTTGGACCCGCCCGTCGCGCCGCCGTTCTGCGACGGAGAGGTACCGGGCGCGGTGCCGGTGCCCCCGTTGGACTGTCCCGTGGTCCCGGGGCTGGGCTGGCCGGGCGGCGGTGACTGGCCGGGCGGCGGCTGGGACGAGGCGGGCCCGCTGGGCGTCTCGGGCGGTGCGCTCGTCGAGCGGTCCTCGCCGCCGGTGGTGCCGTCGGGACGCTTGAACCACTTGCCCGTCTTCGGGTCGCGCAGCGTGAACTCCTTGATCTTGGACTTCGCGGGGGTGACGACGACCGAGTTCGAGGGCTGGTACCCGGGCCACTTGCTGCCGACCGTCTTCACGTCGCCCTTGAGCGCCGTCGGCGGTGTCAGCGGATTGCCGCACTTGCAGCGCACCCGTGGCACCCCGTACGAGTCGACCAGGACCGCGGTGCCGGACTGCAGGACCGACTGGAAGGTGGTGGCCTTGCCGCCCTTGAAGCCGTGGTTGGTGACCCGGGTGTCATAGGTCAGCTGAACGGGCGTCAGCGTCCGCAGATAGGAAGGGACGTCGTTCGGCTGCTTGCCCAGGACCCCGGCGAACGCGCGGTTCTTGGCGGCGTCGCCGGACAGGAAGCTGATCTGCTTCTCGACGTTGCAGCTCGCGCTGTTCTCGGTGCCGCCGTAGAGGCCGGGCGTCGCGCCCGAGAACTCGCTGTTCCCGCCGCCGGACGGCTTGCGCGGGGTGGCGGACGGGGTCGGGGCGGACTCGTTCGCCGACGACGGGGTCATCGGGTCCGGGCCGGTGGAGGCGACCGGTTCGGCGAACACCTCGCTGGTGCCGCCCCCCGGACGGGTGAGGACCACGATGAGGACCACGGCCACGATCACGGCGCCCGCGATGAGCGCGACCCGCGGCACGGACTTCCACCAGGGCCCGCCGCCACCGGCACCCCTGCCGCGGCCGCCCCCGCCGCCTCCGCCACCGCCCCCGCCGCCCTTGCCGGGGCCGCCCGGCGGAGGCTGCTGGTAGCCGGGCGCGGTGGGCGGCTCCGGCTGTGCCTGTCCGGGATACGAGCCCACCTGTGTCGGCTCGTGTCCGGGACTGGACGGCGTACCGGAGAGCGGGCCCGACGGCGGCCCTGTCGGGTGGCTGTCAGGCGGCGGGGGAGATGTCACGGGTGCCTCTTCCGACGCGTGTGGGCCATCCGGCTATGCGAATTTTGCCCGTGTTTGTCTGTGTCAAGGACATTGTGTGCCCGGGAGCGGCGCCGTCCGCAAGCGGGGCGGCAGCTCGGTGCTTACGGTGGTGCGTGCATGCCCGCCATGCGGTAGACGCACGGAAATGTGTGCTCCACGGCGGAAGGTGAAGCACCATCCGCCGCCCGTCGGCGCATGCGACATCCCGCCCCGGGACCGTGGTTGCCGCCGTCCCGCGACCGGCAGAAGAGAGGTTGAGCCAGATGCGAGGCCCCGCGTCAGCCGGTTCCCCGGGCCCGGACCGCTCCCGTGGCGCACCGCCCGCCCTGCGCGCCTGGGCCCAGGCCCTCGGCGCGGCCGTGGCGGGGATCGTCACCATGATCGTGGTCGCCGCGATCGGCCTGTGGGCGGCCGGCGCCGCCGACCTCCCCGGCGGCGCGTTCCCGTCCGTGGTCGCGGCCACCGTGCTCATCGCGGCCGGCGGCTCGGTGGGGCTGTCCGGCGACGCCGGCGTCATCGCGGAGGCCAAGGCGGCGCTGGACGTCGTACCGCTGTCGGTCACGCTCGCCGGCGCGCTGGTGCTCGCCGCCGTCTTCCTGCTGCCGCTGCGCCACCGCGCGGTGGCCGGCACCCGGGAGCTGCTCGCCCGGATCGCCCGAACGGCGGTGTGCTGGCTGGTACTTCTGCTGCTGGTCTCGCTCGCCGCCCGGCACAGCTTCCGGATCTCGGTGGGCGACGACCTCGCCGAACAGATCGGCACCGAGCTGGGCGCCACCCCCACCGTCGGCTTCCGCGCCGATGTGCCGGCCACGCTCGGCGTCGGGCTGTTGTGGGTGCTGGCGCTGCTCGCGCTGACCTTCCTGGTCTCCCGGCGCGCCCCGCTCTCGCCCCGGCTGCTGCACTACCAGGACTCCGTACGGCCGCCCGCGTTCGCGATGGTGCTGACGCTGCTCGGCTACGCCGTGATCGGGCTGGTCGCCGGCATCGTCGAACTCATCACCGGGGACCGTGCGTCCCAGACCCTCGCCGTCATCTTCCTCGGGCTGCCCAACCTGGCCTGGATGGCGTTGGGCATCGGCACCGGCGGCGCCTGGGTGGGACATGTCGACAAGGCCCTGGGACTGCCCCTGCCGCACCTCCTCGACCAGGTGCTCCGCACCCACGGGCAGCGCACCCTCGACCTCGGCTCGCTCGCCGCGCACGACCGCCGGGCCTGGCTGCTGGTGGCGGTGGCGGCCGTGGTGCTGCTCGCCGCCGCCTTCACCGCGGCGGTCCGCTCCCCGGTGCGGCGCCCCGCCTGGCGGCACGGCGTCGAGATGGCCGTGGCGCTGGCGGTCACCCTGTTCGCCGTCGGCCTGCTCACCCGGATCTCCGCCCATTACGGGCTCTCCGTGATCGGCGTCGGCGACCTCGGCGGCGACCTGGGCGGCGCGGTCACCCTGGAGCCGCAGCTGCTCCGGCTGGTGGGGGTGGGCCTCCTCTGGGGGCTGGTCACCGGCGTCCTCGGCAGCCTGGCCGCGCGGGGCGTACGCCATCGGGGTGAGGCACCGGCGCCGCCCGGGGCACCGGAGCGGTGACGGCCGCCGCCCATAAGCCGTGACGGCCGCCGCGCGCTACCCCGCGCGGCCCGGGAACATCGGGGTCGCCCAGCGCGGCGGTGGCGGCGGCGCCGCGCTGCGCCGGCCGCCCTGGTCCACGGGGGCGTCAACCTGCGTCATCGGGTGCGCCTGCGGGGTCCCGGCCGGCACCGGGGGCACCGTGGCCCGTCCCGCCGCGCGCAGCGCCGCCACGAAACCCCGGCAGGTCTCGTAGCGGTTCTCCGGGGCCTTGGCCAGGGACTGGGCGAACACCGCGTCGACGGTCTCCGGCAGATCCGGCCGCAGCTCCGTCATGGCCGGCGGCGGATCGTACTGATGCGCCCACAACAGCGCCATGTCGTCGTCGCGGCGGAACGGCGGCGCCCCCGTCAGCATCTCGAACAGCACACAGGCCAGGCTGTAGACATCGCAGCGGCCGTCCACCGGGCGGCCGGAGATCTGCTCGGGCGCCACGTAGTCCAGCGTGCCGACGAACTGGCCGACGCTGGTGAACCCGGTCAGCGACAGGGACTTCTTCGTCAGCCCGAAGTCGGTGAGGTAGGCGTGCTCGGGGCGGTCGCTGTCGGTGCCCTCGGCGATCAGGATGTTGCCCGGTTTGACGTCCCGGTGCACCAGGTCGTGCGCGTGCGCGGCGTCCAGCGCGGAGGCCACCTGGAGGGCGATCCGGCAGGCGGTCTCCAGCGGCAGCGGCCCGTCACGGTCGAGCAGCGCCCGCAGGTCCCGCCCCTGCACGTAGCGCATCGCGATGAAGAGCACGCCCTCGGTCTCCCCGGCCTCGAAGACCGGCACGATATGCGGGTGGTCGATCGCCGCGGCGACCCGCGACTCATGGGCGAAGCGCTGCCGGAAGGTGTCGTTCCGGGCGAGTTCGGGTGCCAGCAGCTTCACCGCCACGGTACGGCCCAGCCGCAGGTCCTCCGCCCGGTAGACCACCGCCATCCCGCCCCGGCCGATCTCGTCCTGGAGCAGGTACTCGGCGATCTGCCGCCCGCGCAGCCCGGAGGAGTCGGGAGCGGTGGAGCGCTCCTGGGACGGTCCGGGCCCGCCGTTCACCGGATGTCACCCACGGGGTTCGGCGGCGGGGGTGGCCGCTCGCCGGGCTGGAAGGCGCGGGTCGGCGGCGCGGACGGCCCGTCCGGGGGGCCCGGTGTTCCGGCGCCCGGTTCCGGCCCGGCGGCCCCGGCGGCCGAAGGGGTGGGCGGATACCCGGCCGGCGCCGGCTCGTCCCGTGCCTCCGGGCTCACCCCGGACCCCTGCCGCTCCCCGGACCGCGAGGACGGCCCCGCCGTCACCGCGTAGGTCTGCAGCGACACCCCGTCGCAGTAGCACCACCGCTCGTGCCGGGCGTCGTAGAGCCAGAGCGCATCGCCGTCCACGACCACGCCCAGCCGGGTGCCGCGGGTGCGCGCGGTGAACGACTCCCCGTCCAGCTGCCCGGCGGCCAGCTCCTCGATCAGCTTCCGGTACCGGCTCAGTTCCCCCTCGGCGGCGCCCAGCAGCGGGCGGGGGTCGGCGGTCCGGGCGCCGCCCTGCGCGGCGGCCGGCGGGTCGCGCGGTACGGCCAGCAGCAGCCGGCCGTCGACCCAGGTCGACCAGCCGTTGGAGCACATCGCCAGGGCCCAGTCGCCGCGGCGGTCGACGATCTGGACCGGCAGCAGCGGATCGAGCGGTGCCGACGGCCGGGTGGTGTCCGGGGCCGACCAGCTCGCCATACCCTCCGGGGGGACGACATGGCTGGGGAGGAATTCCGGAGAGGTCACAGACGGCTCCTCGGCGCTACCTGCGCATGATCTCGGGCTCGTGCCGCCGCAGCAGCTTGGTGACCACGAAGCCCAGAATCAGGGAGAGCACGATCATCATCCCCATGTTCAGCAGCCAGGTGCCCGGCTTGTGCTGGAACAGCGGGTCCGCGGTGCCCTGCGGCATGATGTGGTGCAGATCGATGGTGCCCGCCATGGCCCCGAGCCCCCACCGGGACGGCACCAGCCAAGCCAGTTGCTCCAGCACCAGCACACCGTTCAGTTTGAGCAGCGCACCGCAGAACACGACCTGGACGATCGCGAGCAGGACCAGCAGCGGCATGGTGACCTCTTCCTTCCGCACCAGCGCGGAAACGAACAGGCCGAGCATCATGGCGGTGAACGCCAACAGCGCCACCGCGAGGGTGATTTCGATCAGCGGCGGCATCAGCACCCCTTTGCCGCCGGGGGCGTTCAGCTTGACGCCGATCAGCGCCACCAGGGTCAGCACCACGGCCTGCACGATCGTGATCAGCCCCAGCACCAGCACCTTGGACATCAGATACGCCGAGCGGGACAGGCCGACGGCTCTCTCCCGCTGATAGATGGTCCGCTCCTTGACCAGCTCCCGTACCGCGTTGGCGGCTCCGGTGAGCACCGCTCCGACGCACAGGATCAGCAGTGCGTTGACCGCCGAGTCCGCGGTGAGCGCGGACCCGGCCAGGGCGTGCGCCATCGCTCCCATGACGAACGGCAGCGCGACCATGATGATCAGGAAGGTCCGGTCGGCGGTCAGCGCCGCGGCATAGCGCCGCACCAGCGTGTGCAGCTGCTTGCCCCAGCTCTGTGCCTTCGGCGCGGAGACGGGGCCGGCCGGGGCCTCGGGCGGGCGCAGCGGCTGATGGGAGTCCGCGGCGACATAGCGCCGGTGCTGCGGCGAGGCACGGAACCGGCCCGCCCAGTCACGGTCCCGGTCGTTCTCGAAGGCCTCGAACGCCTCCGGCCACTGCTCGTACCCGAAGTACGAGAGCGCCTCGTCCGGCGGCCCGTAGTAGGCGATGGTGCCGCCCGGCGCCAGGACCAGCAGCCGGTCGCAGACGTCCAGGCTCAGCACGCTGTGGGTGACGACGATGACCGTACGGCCGTCGTCCGCCAGCCCGCGCAGCATGTGCATCACGGAGCGGTCCATCCCGGGGTCGAGGCCGGAGGTCGGCTCGTCGAGGAAGAGCAGCGAGGGCTTGGTCAGCAGCTCCAGGGCCACGCTCACCCGCTTGCGCTGGCCGCCCGAGAGGCTGTGGATCGGCTGGTCCACCCGCTGGTCGAGGCCCAGTTCGTGGACCACCTCGTCGACCCGCGCCTGCCGCTCCGCCTTCGCGGTGTCCTCGGGGAAGCGCAGCTCCGCGGCGTAGCCGAGGGCCCGGCGCACGGTCAGCTGCAGATGCAGGATGTCGTCCTGCGGGACGAGTCCGATGCGCTGGCGCAGCTCGGCGTAGTCGCGGTAGAGGTCACGGCCGTCGTAGAGCACCGTCCCGTCGTCCGCGGGGCGCAGCCCGGTCAGCGCGTTGAGCAGGGTCGACTTGCCCGCGCCGCTCGGTCCGACCACGGCCAGCAGCGTCTTCTCGCCCACCGGGAAGGACACCTGCTCCATCAGCGTCTTGCGGCCGTTGTCGACCCGTACGGCCAGGTCCTGTACGTCCAGCGAGACCTCGCCGGTGTCGATGAACTCCTGGAGTTCGTCGCCGACCAGGGCGAACGCGGAGTGGCCGATACCGACGATGTCGCCGGGGATCATCGGGGCCCGGTCCACCGGCTGGCCGTTGAGGTAGGTGCCGTTGTGGCTGCCCAGGTCGACGATCTCGAAGCCCTCGGCGCCGGCGCGCAGCTCGGCGTGCTTGCGGGAGACCGAGAGGTCGTCGACGACCAGGTCGTTCTCGGGCGCGCGGCCGATCCGGGTGGTCCGGGCGGCCGGCAGCGGCCGTACGGAGCTGGGCCGGCGGAAGGTCCGGGTGCCGGCGGGGTAGGAGACGGCGGAGGGCCGCTCGGTGCGGGTCGGCGGCGGCGGTGGTGCCGATGGCGCCGGCGGGGTGGGTGCGGCCGGCGGTGGTGGTGACACCCCGGAGAGCACCGCACACGGACCGTCCGCGGGGTTGCCGAACCGGATCACACTGCCCGGCCCGATACCGGTCTCGTGCACCCGCCGTCCGTCGGTGAAGGTGCCGTTCGTACTGTCCTCGTCCTCCACCGTCCAGTGGCCCGACTTGGTCCGCAGCACCGCGTGATGCCAGGAGACCCGGGCGTCGTGCAACACGAGTTCGCACGCCGGGTCCCGTCCCACGTGGTAGACGCGGCTGGGGCTCATCACCTGGGTGCTGCCGTCGGACTCGACGACGAGTTCCGGCGCGGAGGGCGCATCCTGCCGCTCAGCCATACCAAAATGCTACGGCCGCCGGCCGGGCTCCGCCTGTTGTCGCCGCGGCGGCGCCGCGACGCTCGAAGTCCCCTTCCCAAAACGGTATTTCGGGCCGTGATCAGCCTTTATCCGAGCGAATACGACCGGTTACTCGCGAGAAAGGGCACAGGTCAACTAGGGTGAACGCCCCGATTGGTCCCACCTGCAAATTCCATGGAAATGCCGGAATTTGCCGCGCAGGTCGAAACGAGTCCTGTGGACCCCGGGACGCACAGTGCAGTGCAGGGCTACGTGGTGTCGGTGACACCGCTGAACGTCGGCTTTGTAAGACCCAGCCGGTCCGTCCGTCCTCCGGGACACGACGGGCCGGTCCCTTCTTATTCACCTACCTCCCGAAGGCAAGGCAGAGATGGCACGAGTCTCCCGACAAGACCCCGAGCAGTTCCCCCCGGAGCGGGCTCACCCCGTCGACGAGGTCCTCCCCGTCGGCAAGCTCACCCTCTACGGCTTCCAGCACGTGCTCGCGTTCTACGCGGGCGCGGTGATCGTCCCGATCATCCTCGGGAACGCCCTGGGTCTCTCCCGCGAGGAACTCGTCTACCTGATCAACGCGGACCTGCTGACCTGCGGTGTCGCCTCGATCATCCAGGCCCTCGGGGTCTGGAAGATCGGCGCCAGGCTGCCGCTGGTCCAGGGCGTCACCTTCACCGCGGTCTCCCCGATGATCGCCATCGGGCTGGGCGCGGGCGGCGGCACCGCCGGTCTGCTCGTCGTCTACGGCGCGGTGATCACCGCGGGCATCGCGACCTTCCTCTTCGCGCCCTTCTTCAGCAAGCTGGTGAAGTACTTCCCGCCGATCGTCATCGGCACGATCCTCACCGTCATCGGCCTCACCCTGATACCCCAGGGGCTCCAGGACGCGGCCGGCGGCGCGAGCTTGATCGGACACCCCGGCTACGGCGACCCCAAGAACCTCGCCTACGCGCTGGGCACCCTGCTCTTCGTCCTCCTCGTGGTCCGGGTCGGCAAGCCGTACCTGAGCAGCCTCGCCGTCCTGCTCGGCCTGGTCGCCGGTACCGGCGTCGCCTGGCTCTTCGGCGACGTGGATTTCAGTGCCGTGAAGAATGCCGACTGGTTCGGCGTCAGCACGCCCTTTCACTACGGAATGCCGAAGTTCGAGCTGTTCCCGATCCTCGCCATGGTCGTCGTCATGCTGATCACCATGGTGGAGACCACCGGAGACGTCTACGCGATCGGTGAGATCACGCGTAAGAAGGTCGACAACACCACCGTCGCCAATGCCCTGCGCGCCGACGGTGTCGCCACCGTCCTCGGCGGAATTTTCAATTCCTTCCCCTACGTGGCCTTTGCCGAGAACATCGGCCTGGTGCGGATGTCAAAGGTCATGAGCCGGTTCGTGGTGGTCGCGGCCGGCGGATTCATGATTGTCATGGGGCTGCTGCCGAAGGCGGGCAGTGTGGTGGCCGCCATTCCGCATCCGGTGCTCGGCGGTGCCGCGATCGCGATGTTCGGCATGGTCGCCGCGGTCGGCATCCAGATCCTCGGCAAGGTGGACCTCCGCGAGGAGCGCAACGCCCTGATCCTCGCGGTCAGTCTGGCCGCCGCGCTGCTGCCCAACGCGGTCGAGCCGTTCTTCGCGCGGATGCCGGAGGACGTCCGGGCGGTCCTCAACAGCGGTATCACCCTGGGCAGCCTGACCGCCGTCCTGCTGAACCTCTTCTTCAACGTCTTCACCCGCCGCAAGACGATGGAGATCGACTGGGACGAGATCGAGGCCGACGAACCGGCCGAGACGCACGAGCCGTTCGGCGCGCCCGCCCCGGCCGGCCCGTACACCCCGCAGACGCACCACCGGCCGGGCCCGGCCACCCCTCCGGGCTTGCCGTACCCGCAGGGCTCGCCGTACCCGCAGGGCGGACCGCACCCGCAGGGCGGGCCGGACTGGGGAGCCCCCGGCCGCTGAGTCCGCCAACGCCCGCGGGCGGGGAGGGAACCGGGCATCCGGTTCCCTCCCCGCCCGCTTTTCCGTCGCTGCCCGCCGCCCGTCAGTAGGTGGGCACGGTGTTGAACGGCGGCGCCTCGCCCGCGTCCCCGATCAGCTCCCAGAAGTGGTCGACCAGCCGGCGCAGATACGCCGAGCGCTCGGCCGCGACCTCCTTCAGCCGCGAGTCGTCGTTCCGCGCCACCACATGCCCCATGTAGCGCTCGGAGAACTCCGCGAACTCCGCGTGCATCGTGCGCAGCGCGTCGCTCACCCGGGTCTTGTTCAGTGTCGTGATCTTGGCGACCGGCCCGACGTGGGACTTCCAGCGCCCGTCGATGGCCGTCCGCAGATGCCCGGACAGCTCCTCGTCCCGGCCCATCACCCCGATCAGCTTCCGCAGCGACAGCCCCAGCGCCTCCACCAGCGCCTTGGTCTGCCGGTAGTCGCCGCTCCACTGGGAGGCCGACTCGGCCGCCCAGTAGTGGGCCGGGTCCATGCCGATCAGCTGTGACAGCCGCTCCACGCTCAGCTGGCGGGCCATCCGGTGCTCGGCCAGGGTCCGCGGCTCGACGCCCATCAGCACCGTCAGCGGGCACCACAGGACGTCGGCCAGGGCGAACAGCTGCGGCTCGGTCGGCATCTGGGAGCCGTACTCCCAGGCCTCGACCAGCTCGGGGTGCACCGGCGTGCCGCACGCCGTCATGGACTGGGCGACCTGAGCCGTAGTCAGGCCCACCCGGGCCCGCGCGGATCTGGCCCCGGCGGGGGAGAAGGGAGTGCTGTACACGTGGCGGGACACCTCGCTGCACCCGGCGAACGAGGGGTGCTTGGGGGGAGAGGGCATGGAGGAACATCCAGGAGCGGGCAGATTAACAGATGGTCGATAGGTACGAATCCACCATTGCCCTGCGACTCGAAGGTGAGCGGCGCCGCGCGGGCGGACGGGCGGGAGATGTGCGCTATCTGTCCGATTCCACGCCGCAACTCGCTTACTGGGTATAGCCGGTGCCTCGGTGCTTACCGGGCGGTAGCGCCGCGTCGAGACCGGCTGGACGGCGGGATGTCATCAGAGCGTTACGTGGCGGCAGGTGTGGTGTCACAGTTCGCGTCGAGGCTGAAAAGGTCGACCGGCCCCGCCGCGCGGAGCTGGCCGACGGCACACCCGACATCCGGTCCTCCCCCACAATCCGATCAGGATGGGACCCCACATATGCGATCAGTGCTGGAACGCGCCCACGCGTTCCCAGGCTTGGAGCGTGCCTCAGCAGCCGCGCCCCCGCGCCCCCGTGTCCGTACCGCGGAGAGACGGACCCGAAGAGCGACCGCGGGACAACGCGCACCTGTCATGGAGCCGGCAGCCGGCTAGGGGCTGATCCGAAGCACCGGCCCCAGGCCCGGGCCGCCGCCGAACGATGCGGTGGACCGGGCCCGCTTTCGTATGCCTCCTTGCACGAAAGGACATTCCCAGGTGCTCACTTCGCACCGCACCACCTCCCAGGGCGCACCCACCGCCCTGCTCGACACGGCGTCGCACGCCGCTCCCGCCACCCCCACCGCCCCCGCCGACGACTCCCGGACGGGCGGGCGGGTCCTCGTGGTCGGCGCTCCCGGACCGCGCCGGGAGCGCCTCAGCCGAACCCTGCGCGCCACCGGCCACGAGGTCCGGCACGCCGTGCCCGGCGACGTCGGCCGGCGGATGGGGCAGGCCCACCCGGACGCCATCGTGGCCCTCGGCGACCGGGGCGCACCCGGCGCCCACGACGACGGCGCCCTCGACGTGATCCGCGAGGTCCGCACCGACCCCGCCGGGCGGGCGCTGCCGCTGCTCATGGTCACCACGGGCCCCGGGCCCTCCGGTGTGGCGGACATGCTGCGGCACGGCGCCGACGACTGCCTTCCGGAAGCCTCCGACCCGGTCGAGCTGTCCGCCCGTATCGAGGCCAAGCTCCGGCGGGTCCCCGTACCGGTCGAGAGCCTGCCGCGCGACCCGCGCACCGGCCTGTACTCCCACCCGCACTTCCTCGACGAACTCGACCGTGAGCTGCGGCGTCCCGAGGCGGCCCGGAACGGCGGGGTGCTCGCCGTGGTCGGCGTGGCCGAGATGGCCGCGCTGGAGGCCCGGCTCGGGCCGCGTGTCCGCCGTGAGGTCGCCGAGCGGCTGGCGGGCGTCGCGGAGCGGCTCGGCAGCTTCTGCGACCGGCTCGGCCGGGACGACGACGGCCAGCTGCTGATGCTGCTGCCCGGCGTCGACGAGGAGACCGCCCGCCGCGCGCTGGAGAAGTTCGCCGCGACCGTGGCCGGCACCCGGTTCGTCGTCGCCGACGAGAACGTCCGCCTCACCCCGGCCATCGGCTGGCTGCCGCTGGCCGGCTGCGCGGACGGCGCCCGGGCCACCGGCCAGGCCCGGGACGCGGTACACGAGGCGCTCCGCCACCGGGACCTGCGCCCGGTCCGCTACGCCCCATGGATGCGCGGCACACCGCACCGGAACCGCCGCCCGTCCCTCAGCGCGCTGCTCCGGCCCGCCCTCTCCGCGCTCTCCCCGGTCCTGGCGCTGCTGCTCGGCGTCGCGGTGCCGTTCGTGCTCTATGTGCAGACCTACGCGCTGGGCTGGGACCTCGGCTCCGCCATGTACTGGGTGGTGGTGGCCGGACTGGTGCTGTCCGCGCTGCTGATCGTCCTGGAGTGCCTCTTCTCGCTCGACGCGGCCGCCCGGCCCGAGACGCCCGGCGCGCCGTACCCGCCGGCCAGTGCCGTGATCGCCGCGTATCTGCCCAACGAGGCCGCGACCATCGTCGAGACCGTCGAGTCGTTCCTCCGCCTCGACTACCCGGGCGAGCTGGAGATCCTGCTCGCGTACAACACGCCGCATCCGCTGCCCGTCGAGGACACCCTCCGCGAGATCGCGGCCCGGGACCGGCGGCTGGTGCTGCTGCCGGTCGCGGGCAGCACCTCCAAGGCGCAGAACATCAACGCCGCGGTCACCCGGGTCCGCGGTGAGTTCGTCGGCATCTTCGACGCCGACCACCACCCGGCCCGGACCGCGTTCCGGGACGCCTGGCACTGGTTGTCCAACGGCCATGACGTGGTCCAGGGCCACTGCGTGATCCGCAACGGCGACAGCTCCCGGGTCGCCGAGCTGGTCGCGGTGGAGTTCGAGGCGATCTACGCGGTCAGCCACCCGGGCCGCACCCGGCTGTACGGCTTCGGGGTGTTCGGCGGCTCCAACGGGTTCTGGCGCACGGACCTGCTCGCCCGGACCCGGATGCACGGCTCGATGCTCACCGAGGACATCGACTCCACGCTGCGCGCCCTGGGCGAGGGCGCCCGGTTCGCCGTCGACCGCACCCTCGTCTCCCGTGAACTGGCGCCCACCACACTGAAGGCGCTGTGGAACCAGCGCTCCCGCTGGGCGCAGGGCTGGCTCCAGGTCTCACTGCGGCATCTGTGGCGGAGCCTGCGTTGCCCGGTGTTCACGGCCCGTCAGAAACTGGGCCTGTGCGTGCTGTTGGGCTGGCGGGAGATACAGCCGTGGCTGACGCTGCAGATCCTGCCCATCCTGCTGTACTCGGCCTGGCGGGCCGGCGGGCCGCACCGGCTCGACTGGGCGGTGCCGGTGTGCGTCCTGGCGGTGCTGTTCACGATGGCGGCCGGACCGGTGCAGGCGCTCTTCGCCTGGCGGCTGGCGGTTCCCGAACTCCGGTCCCGCCGCCGGTGGTTCTGGTCCTATCTGCTCGTCTCGACCTTCTTCTACAGCCACTTCAAGAACATGGTGGCCCGGCAGGCCCATCTGAAGGAGGCGCTGGGGGACCGGCAGTGGCGGGTCACCCCGCGGGCGGTCGCCCCGAAGGCGGTGGCCCGCCGATGAGCGGTACGGACACCGTTCCGGCCGGCGCCGGCCGGGCCGGGGCCATCGACGGCTTCCGCGCACTCGCCGCGCTCAGCACCGTCACCTTCCACGTCTGGCAGCAGTACTTCCGCTACGACGTACAGGGCAGCCATCCGCCGGTCGACGACCCGGTCGTCGGCGCCGTCCTCTCCCTGGAGGTCATCGACCTCTTCTTCGTGCTGTCCGCGTACCTGCTGACGCTCTCGTACGCGCGGGCCGCCCTCGACGGGCGCTCGATCCGGCCGGCCCGGGTGTTCCTCTTCCGGCGGGCGATCCGGATTCTGCCGCTGTACTTCCTGGCGGTGCTGGTCGTCTGGGCGTGCCGCAACCCGACCCTGCCGGGCAACTGGCGGGACCTGGTCGAGCACCTCACCTTCACCCATGTCTTCGACCAGCAGCGGATCTTCTACACCCTGGGCCCCACCTGGTCGCTGTCGCTGGAGGTGCTCTTCTACCTCGTCCTGGTGGCGCTCGGGCCACTGGCGGTCCGGGCCTGCCGTCCGCTGCGGCGGCGCGGCGCCAGGGTGGCGGTGTGCGCGGCGGGGTGCCTGTTCCTGTACGCTGCGCCGCTCGCCTGGATCGCCGTCGCCCACTACGGGTTCGGGGTGCCGCACACCGACTGGGTGGTGTACTTCGGTCCGCAGGCCCGCTTCGGCGGCTTCGCGGCCGGGATGGGGCTGGCGGTGCTGACGGCCGCCCTCGGTGGTCGTGGCCGCCTCGGCCCGCGCACCGCCCTGCCGCTGGCGGGGCTGTCACTGGCCGGGCTGTTCGCGCTCTCCCTGGACTCCGCGCCGGAGAACGTCACCTTCACCTTCTACCACCCGATCGCCTCGGTCCTGTGGGTGGTGCTGCTCTTCAGCACCCTCCATGTGCGTCAACGGACCGCCTGGCAGGGCCTGTTGACGGCCCGCCGGCTGACCTCCGTCGGACTGGTCAGCTACAGCCTCTTCATCTGGCACGAGCCGGTCATGCTTCTGCTGCACCGCGCCGGCCTGCTGCCCACCGGGCCGTCGGGCTTCCTGCCGGCCCTGCTGATCGTGTTCCTGGTGGCGATGCCGGTGGCCGCGGCGAGTTACTGGCTCATCGAATATCCGGCGGGCCTGCTCGGCCGGCTCAAGGACTCCCACGGCCGGCCACGGGAGTTCTACCCGGAGCCGGCCCTCCGCTGACGGCGGCGGGCGGACACTCCGCCTTCGCCGGAGATCAGCGCAGCGTGCGTTGGTCTCCGGCGAAGATCCGGTCGAGGTGGTAGTCGAGGGTGCGGCGCACCTCGTCCAGCGTGCGGCGCCCGTGGAGCACATCGCTGCCCAGACCCACCACACCGGACACCAGCAGATCGGCCTCGCGCCACGGATCGAGACCGGGCGCGGTCCGCCCGTCGGCCTGCGCCGCGGCGATCAGCTCCGCCACCATCCGCTCCAGCGGCTGCTCGGCCGGCAGGAAGGCCCTGGCGAGTTCGGGGTCCGTCAGGCTGCGGGCGTAGTACGCGGCGAACACCCGCAGCGCGGCGGTGCGTTGGGCATCCACGGGCAGGAACTCCTCCAGCACCGCCCGCAGCAGCCCCCGGGGCTGCGAGGCGTCGAACCGGATACGGGAGCGGGCGATGCGCTCGTTCTCCGCGTGCAGCAGATGCAGCGCGTCGACCAGGAGCCGGTGCTTGCTCGTGAAGTGGTACTGGACCGCGCGGAGCGACACCCCGGCCTCGGCCGCCACCTCCCGCAGGCTCGCCGCGTGCAGCCCCCGCTCGGCGGCGATCCGCCAGAGCGCCTCGGCGATCCGCAGCCGTTTGCCCGACGGGGCGGGTGCCGCCGGCCGCTCGGCCACCGGGGCCGGTGTCTGCTTGCGCCGCCGGTAGGCCTTGGCCTGGCAGCTGCGCGAGCAGTAGAGCGCCGGCCGCCCCCGCCCCGCCGGGGGGAGGGCCGTACGGCACATCCGGCACACCGGCTCTCCGGCCCGCCCCTTTTCCGCACGCACAATTCCCCTCCCGAATCCCTGAATTGTGTGACGTAATTCGAATTCCGCAGTAATGGAGCGGCCAATAGCCGCTTTCTCAATGGTACGTTCGTAACGTCCTCGGGGGAACGGAGGACCTTGCAACAGGACTTGGGGGACAGATGAAGTACGACATCCTGCAGATCGTCGGCGCCGTGGTGATGGTGGTTTTCGCGCAGGGCGCGATCCGGCTGCTCATCGACCACGACGACACCGGACTGCTCGGCGGGCTCGACGGCGGCTTCGGCCTCACGCTGGCCGTGCACCTGGTGCTGGTCGCCGTGGGCGTGCTGCTGACGGGCTGGTCCCACACCCGGGCGAAGGCGCTCGGCCGGCGGACCTGACCGGCCGACAGGCCGCGGGCCTCGGGGAGCGGCCCGGCCCGCCGCAAGGAGATGCCGGACCACGGAAGGCACGCGTGGTCCGGCAACCCGGGTCTCAGAAAGCGGAGTTGGTGAACCAGCGGGTCAGCAGCTCCGCGTCACCCGTGGTCGCGAAGGCGTCCGCGCCGTGGTCCAGGCGCCCGTACAGGAGCAGCAGCAGATCCGCCGCGGTGCCCTCGACACCGGCGTCGGCGGCGGCCGCTTCCCCGGTCCGCGGCGCGGTGGCGAAGCCGTCCGGCCGCAGGCGGACCAGCCAGTCGCCGTCCGCGTCGGTGCACCGGAAGCGGAGCGTCTCGCCGTCGCCGCGCAGCCGGGCCACCTGGGGCGCGAAGGGCGTGGCGTGCGGCAGATTGGTCAGGAACTCGTCGACGCCGTCCGTCGCGAGCGCGGGGTCGACCACCGGGCGGCGGCCGACCGCGCACTCCGCGTCGGTACGGTGCACCAGCGTCTCGAACAGCATCCGCCGCATCCAGAACCGGGCGTGCTGATCGACGCCCCACGCCCACATCGGCGCGTCCGGGTCGGTCCCGGCGAACGCCTCCTCGGCGACCGCGGCACTGGCCGACAGCCAGCCGGCCCAGCCGTCCTCCGCCGTCGGCAGATCCAGCTCCACCTCGCGGCTGCGCGGCGGTTCCTGGACGAGCCGCCGCAGCAGAACGGAGAACATCCGCTGCACGCTCCCGGTGTGCCGGACCAGGTCCCGGAGCGTCCACTCCGGGCAGCCGGGCACCGGCGCCGACAGGTCCGCGCCGTCCAGCACCGCCACGAACGCGGCGGTCTCGGTCGCGACGGCGGCGCGGTGTCCGGCGGGGCCGACGGCCGCCCGGCCCATGGGGTGCGAGGTGTTCATGGACGGTGTTCCCGCTCTCTCCGGCCCGGCGACCGGACCGGCCGGGCATCTCTCCGCAGCCTGTCACAACGGGCGGGCGGGGCGGCGGGCGCCCCGGCCCGTATCGCCGGGAGCCGGGCCGGGCGTGGGCCGGCCTGAATCCGGCGGCCTCGGCCGCTCCACCCTGGGATCAAGGCGGCGTCAGAAAGCGCCTGCCGCCCGTACGTACGGCGTCAAGGACCGCGCCGCGGCGCTCCCGTACGGCCTACGGCGCGCAGTCTGGGAGCGAGGGTCCACCGCGGGTCCCGGGACCGCACCGGTCCGCCGCAACGGGCCGCAGCAGGAGGTGTTCCCGTGACCACCGTGCACCGCCCGGCGCCCGCGCCCCGCCCGTACCGCCCCCGCACCACCCGGTTCCCGCGGGTGACCCCGTCCGCCACGGCCCCGGTCCGCCGGGTGCCGCAGGACCGCACGCTCGCCCGTGATCTCGCGCTGCCGCTCGGCGCCGTCGGTGCGGCGCTGCTGGTGACCGCCCTGACGCTGGCCGGCGCGACCGGCCGGGAACCGGCCGTGCCGGCGCTGTTCGCCCTGCTGACGGGGGCCGTGGCGGTGCGCACCCGGCCGGTCCTGGCGCCCGTCGCTGCCCTGGTGTCCTGGATGTTCTACGACGGCTTCGTGCTCCATCAGCGTGCCGAACTGGCCTTCCAGGCACCCGACCGGACGAGCCTGTGCGTCCTCCTCCTCGCCGGCGCCGTGGGCGCGGGCTGCGCGGCCGCCGTACGGGCCGTCCGCCGGTCCTGACTCAGAGCCGGCAGCCGCAGCGGCGGCGCCGGGAGCGGACGGCGTGCCGGTAGCGGGACACCGCGGCCCGGCGCCGGCGGCTCGCCGCGCCCAGGAACCCCAGCCCGATGCCCAGCATCCAGACGTCCTTGGCCACGACCATGCCCTCCGGGGTCGGCCGCAGACTCCCCGGCTGCCGCATACCGGGAGTCCGCAGATACAGCCCGACCAGCCCGCCGGAGAACCCGGTCAGCGCGAGTCCGGCCAGCCGGGTGGGGACGAGCGGCGCCAGCAGCGCACCGCCGACCGCGACCTCGGAACACGCCAGCAGCCGGGTGAACGGCACCGCGCGGATCTTGGTCAGGAACGGATAGGCCACACACGCCGTGCTGTGCACACCCTCGGCGGTCTCCCGGTCGGCCCGCAGCAGCGTCAGCCCGGAATCCAGGACGAAGGCGCCGACGGCCAGACGCGGAGCCAGATCACGCGCTTCGGGCAACTGCACCATGGGAGCCTCCAAGATCAGCGTCGGCCCCCCGGCCGAGCTTAGCCAGGGGGCAGGGGCCCTGCATCCGGCGGCCGCCATGCGGGGGCGGCGGCGCGTACGGGCGGCGAGCGGCGGCGCTTCCCACGCCATGCGGCCGCGTGCCCCGAGCCCCGACGCGCGCCCGGCCCCGGGCCCCGCCCGCCGCCGTCACAGCGCGGGAACGTCGTCCCACTGGTCGAGGACGTCATCGACCGAGTCAGGCCCCGGCTCCGGACGGCCGCCGTCCAGCGACTGCTCGGTCCAGATGACCTTGCCGTCCGGGGTGTAACGGGTGCCCCAGCGCTGGGCGAACTGGGCGACGAGGAAGAGGCCCCGGCCCCCCTCGTCCGTGGTGGCGGCCCGGCGCAGATGCGGGGAGGCGCTGGTGCCGTCGGAGACCTCGCAGATCAGGGCCCGGTCGTACAGCAGCCGCACCCGGATCGGCTGGGCACCGTAGCGGATCGCGTTGGTGATCAGCTCGCTGAGGATCAGCTCGGTGGTGAAGTCGATCGCCGCCAGCCCCCAGGACTCCAGCATCCGCAGACAGGCCGCCCGGACGGGGGCGACGGCCGCCGGATCGGAGGACACCTCCCACTCGGCGACCCTGGTGGGGTCCAGCAGCCGGGTGCGGGCCACCAGGAGCGCGATGTCATCGCTGGGATGGGCGGGCAGCATCGCGTCGAGGACCGCCGTACAGGTCTCCTCGGGGGTGTGCTCCGCCCCGGACGCCAGGGCCGTACGGAGCAGCTCCAGCCCGGCGGCGATGTCGCGGTCGCGGTTCTCGACCAGCCCGTCGGTGTACAGCACCAGCCGGGAGCCCTCGCTCAGCGTCAGCTCCGTGGTCTCCACCGGCACGCTGCCGCCCAGCCCCAGCGGCGGGGAGACCGGCACCTCGGGGAACGTGACACCGCCGGCGGGGCGGATCACGGCCGGTCCGGGATGGCCCGCGGTGGCCAGGGTGACCCGGCCGGTGACCGGGTCGTAGATGGCGTACAGGCAGGTCGCGCCGGTGATGCCGGTGCCTCCTGGGTGCGCCGGTGCCCCGTCGGAGTCGCCGTCCGTGCCGCCGGGCCAGGCGCCCGCCACAGCGCGGCCGTCCTCGTCGCCGGTGCCCAGACCGGCCGCCCGTGCCTCGTCCGTGTCGATGTGGGTGACCAGCTCGTCCAGGTGGTTCAGCAGTTCGTCGGGCGGCAGGTCCAGGGCGGAGAAGTTGTGGACCGCGGTCCGCAGCCGGCCCATGGTGGCGGCGGCGTGCAGCCCGTGCCCGACCACGTCGCCGACGACCAGCGCGACCCGGGCGCCGGGCAGCGGGATGACATCGAACCAGTCGCCGCCGACCCCGGCGTGCGCGGGCAGATAGCGGTGGGCGACCTCCAGGGCGGACTGTTCGGGCAGGGTCTGCGGCAGCAGACTGCGCTGCAGGGTGACGGCCGTGGTGTGCTCGCGGGTGTAGCGGCGGGCGTTGTCGACCGCGACGGCGGCCCGCGCGGTCAGCTCCTCGGCGAAGGCCAGATCCTCCTCCCCGAAGGCGTCCGAGGCGGCGGACCGCCAGTAGTTGACCAGCCCCAGCACCACGCCCCGCGCCTGCAGCGGTACGGCGGCCAGCGACCGGAGACCGGCGTCCAGCACCTGCTCGGCGCCCTCCCGGTCCTGCTCATGCCAGGCGTCCGCGCCGCGCAGATCGCCGACGAGGACCGGCCGCCCGCTCGTCAGGCCCGTCGCCATCGGCGTCCCGGGACCGTACCGGAGCACCTCGCCGACCCGGTGGAGCGCCGCGTCCTCGGGGACCCCCCTGACCGCCATCCGCCGGACTTCGGCGCCCGCCCCTGCCGTCGGTTCGTCGCCCCGCAGCACCGGCTCCAGCAGCTCGACGGTGACCACATCGGCGAACCGGGGCACCGCGACCGCGGCCAGCTCCTCGGCGGTCCGCTCCACGTCCAGCGTGGTGCCGATCCGCAGCCCCGCGTCGTAGATCAGCTTCAGCCGCTCCTGGGCCACGCCCGCCCGCCCGGCCAGCGCCCGCAGTTCGGTGGTGTCCCGCAGCGTCACGGCACTCCCGGGGGGCCCGCCGTGCGGGGCGGTCGGCCGTACGTTGACCGCGAGCAGCCGGTCGCCGGCCAGCAGCACCTCGTCGGTCGCCGCCCGCCCCGACGTCAGCAGCGCGCTGAGCTGCGGTTCCAGGCCGAGGCCGGCGACCGGGCGGCGTTCGGCGTCCGCGGGCAGTTCGAGCAGCCGCCGGGCCTCGTCGTTGGCCAGCAGCAGCCGCCCGTCACTGCTGATGATCAGTACGCCCTCCCGTACGGCGTGCAGCACCGCGTCGTGGTGGTCGTACATCCGCCGCACCTCCGCCGGATGCAGCCCCCGCGTCTGCCGGCGCAGCCGACGGCTCACCAGCGCCGCCCCGCCGGCGACCAGCAGCAGCGCCCCGGCGGCGGAGCCGAGCAGCAGCGGCAGCTGCTGCCCCACCTCCGCGTCCGCCCGCTGGACGCGGATGCCGACGGCCACCAGCCCGAGGAGCGAGCCGTCCGGTTCGAGGACCGGGACCGTCGTGGTCACCGCGGGGCCGAAGGTCGAGGTGAAGGTCGCGGTGTACGGCCGCCCCTTGAGCGCGGGACGGTAGTCGTCGCCGGTGACGCGCTTGCCGATCAGCCGGGGATCGGGGTGGGTCCAGCGCATGCCGTCGGGCCGCAGGACGACGACGTAGTCGACACCGGCGGCCTTCCGGGCCGCCTCCGCCCGGGGCTGCAGCGCCGTGCTGGGGTGGGCGGACCGCATGGCGGCACGGGTGCCCGGGGCGTGCGCGAAGGTCTCGGCCCCGACGGCCGAGAGCTGACGGGCCTCATGGGCGCTCGCGTCCCGGGCCTGGAAGACGAGCGCCAGGACGGCCGCGATGACCAGCAGCACCGCGAGGGCGAGCTGCAGCACGAACACCTGGCCCGCGACGCTGTGACCGTTCAGCAGCGACCGCAGGCGTTGCCCCGGGGAGCGTGGTGACGCCGGTGTTTCGTCACCTTCTCGCCCGAAATTTTCCGTCATGACCCATATCTAGCATTGTGCTCCACCGCGAGGTGATCGGCCGTCCCGGGGCCCGCGCTCCCCGGGCGCCCTGCCCTGCCCCGTTGAGCAATGCTCAGCTGCTCTGGTGGCGGGTGTCCGGCGTCCGGTGTCTGGGGTCCGGCGGCCACCACGCCACGCCGGGCGAGCCGGTCACCGCTCCCGTCACCGCTCCGGGGACGCCGTACACCGCGTCCGGACCGATTGTCAGTGCCCTGTGCGAGCCTGACGGGCATGGGAACGACACCTGACGGGCGGCCCGTTCCGCCCCCGCACGCCGATGAACGCGCCATGCTGGAAAGCTGGTTGGATTTCCACCGCGCCACGCTCCCGCTGAAGTGCGCGGGCCTGGACGACCGGCAGCTCCGCCTAGCCTCCGCCGCCCCGTCCACGATGACACTGCTCGGCCTGGTCCGGCATCTCGCGGAGGTCGAACGCAACTGGTTCCAGCGGGTGTTCGCGGGCCAGGACGTACCGCCGCTGTACGGGGAGGGCGGCGGGTTCACCCTCGCCCCGGACCGCGGGATCGACGAGGCGCTGGCCGACTGGCGCGCGGAAGTCGCCCGGAGCCGCGAGCTGATCGCCACCGCCTCGCTCGACGACTCGGGCACGCCCTCCGAACGGGAGGCCGGATTCCTCGGGGACCAGGGGGTTTCCCTGCGCTGGATTCTGGTCCACATGATCGAGGAGTACGCACGCCACAACGGTCACGCGGACCTGCTCCGGGAACGCATCGACGGGGCCACAGGCGCCTGAGGTTCGCCGCCCGACCGGACCGGATCACGGGGAACGGAAAATGCCTGGCGCCATCGCGTGGGACCGGTCTACAGTCGGCAGCGTTCGGAGGACGGCCTGACGCCGCCCTCGTCGGCTGTCCGGGAAGAGCGGGAGGTGAGTACTGATGGCTGTCGTTGCGAAGGGCGCTGCCCGCATCCAGCAGATCATCAACCTCCTCCCTGTGGTCTCCGGCTGACCCGACGTCATCTCGCTTCGCCCGCGCCTCGCGC
Organism: Streptomyces sp. NPDC001219; assembly: GCF_053597915.1. Classification (NCBI taxonomy): domain Bacteria; kingdom Bacillati; phylum Actinomycetota; class Actinomycetes; order Kitasatosporales; family Streptomycetaceae; genus Streptomyces; species Streptomyces sp. NPDC001219. The sequence goes on from NZ_JBSFJF010000011.1 coordinate 157,342, forward strand.
GGCACGGCCGGGACCGCTCCTTCTCGAAGGGCCATCCCGTTGTTCGACCTTTCTTCCTCTGTCGCGCACCCGCTGACCGCCTACGGCTGGGACGACGGATTCGCGCAGAGCTTCACCCCCTTCGCCGGGCCGGGACGCGTGCCCGGCCGTATCGTCCGCGTGGACCGCGGGCGGGTGGACGCCGTCGTGGCCGACGGCGACGGCATCCGTACCGTGCTGGCGGACACCGCGCTGGTGGCGACCTCCGACCCGATGCGGGTGCCGTGCACCGGCGACTGGGCCGTCATCGACCTGGAGAACGGGCGCGGCGGCGACCATGTCGACGGTGTCGTACGGGCGTTGCTGCCGCGCCGGACGGCGTTCGTGCGGTCCACCTCGTCGAAGCGCTCCGAGGGCCAGGTGCTGGCCACCAACATCGACCACATCGTCATCTGTGTCTCACTCGCGGACGCCCTGGACCTCGGGCGGATCGAGCGGTTCCTCGCGCTGGCGTTGTCCGGCGCGGGCGAGGACGGACCGCGACACCCCTCCGCACCCGCCGCGGAGGGCGGCGCACAGCCGGTGGTCGTGCTGACCAAGGCGGATCTGGCCGGCGACCCGGACGGTCTGGCACATCTCGTCGAGGACGCGGAGACCGCGGCGCCCGGGGTGCCGGTGCTGGCGGTCAGCTCGGCGACCGGTGACGGGCTCGATGTGCTCGCGGCCGTCCTCTCGGGCAGTACTTCGGTCCTGCTGGGGCAGTCCGGCGCGGGCAAGTCCACACTGGCCAACGCCCTGCTCGGGGAGGACCTGCAACGGGTGCAGGCCATTCGCGACCGGGACGGCAAGGGCCGGCACACCACGACCACCCGGGACCTGCGGGCGCTGCCCGGCGGCGGGGTGCTGATCGACACCCCCGGGCTGCGCGGCGTCGGCATGTGGGACGCCGAGAGCGGGCTCGCCCGGACGTTCTCCGAGGTCGAGGCGCTGGCCGAGGAGTGCCGCTTCCACGACTGCGCACACCGCTCGGAGCCGGGCTGCGCCGTACAAGAGGCCGTCGAGAGCGGGGAGTTGCCTGTCCGGCGGCTGGAGAGCTACCGGAAGCTGCAACGCGAGAACCAGCGCATCGTGGCCAAGACGGACGCCCGGCTGCGCGCCGAGATCCGCCGCGACTGGAAGCAGAAGCAGGCTCTGGGCCGGCACCTGATGGAGCGGAAGCGCGGCCCGCAGGGGTGAGCTGAGCGGTGGGGGAGGCCGTCCACGGCCGGCCTCCCCCCTTGCCGAGCGCCACGCCCGTCTTCTGCCGGCCGGGCCCGCCGGGCGTGCGGCGCGTACTCAGGGCGTGAGGGACGACGAGGCCAGGTACGAAGCGGTGAGCTGCCGGGACGCACGGTACGACTACGACGGGGAGTCCCTCTTCGCCGTGGTGACGACCTTCGCCATGGTGACGACCGGCGTCCACTGCCGGCCGAGCTGTCCGGCGGTCACACCCCAGCGGGTGAACGTGCGGTTCGTCCCGTCGGGCGCCGCCGAACAGGCGGCCGGGTTCCGGGCCTGCCGCACCGACCGGACGCCGGCCGCCTTCCCAGCGTCGCGGCCCGCGCACCGGCGCCCACCTCAGGATGCGGGCGCCGGCCGCCCCTGACGTGGCGAGCGCGCCGGGGCCGGACCGGGAGCGAGGCGGGACGGCGGCCCCGGCCGCGTACGCCCCCACCGCCCCCATCACTCCCACCGGGCGCCCCCTCAGCCCGCCACCACCGCCCCCGTCCAGGCGCCGACGACCAGCAGGCAGGCGAACAGTTCGACCAGCACGCTCAGGCCGATGGCGCGCAGGGCCGTACGGGTCGAGGCCCAGGCGTCGCCGTGGCTGCCCAGCCGGATGCGCTCCAGCAGATAGAGCCCGCCGACGGAGCCCAGCAGGCCCCCGACGACCGGGATCACGAAGAACCCCACGATGCCGGCCACTCCCGCCAGGAACAGCGCACGGTACGGCGTGCCCACCGCCCGCAGATCGCGGGCCGGCAGCAGCCACTTCACCACCTGGTTGAGCAGCAGCAGCGCGGTGGCGGCCATCAGGACCACCCAGGCGAGCGCGGACCTCTCGGACAGCGTCCACCACATCACGCCCGCCCAGACGATCAGCGGCCCGGGAATGCCGGGCACCAGCACCCCGAGCAGCCCGAGCAGCATCACCAGACCGGCCGCGACCAGCTGCCAGACACTCATGCGCCGGCCGCACTTCGCCCGGCCCGCCTGCCGTCGCCCCGCGCGCGCCGTCCCGTGGTCCGCTCGCCGCACCCGGTCACGCGCCGGCCTCACTCCCGGCGGGCGCGCGCCCGGTGACGGCCCGTCCGCTGCACACTCTCATGGGCCCAGGGTGCCGGAAGCGGCCCGGAAGCGCTTGCCGGCGGGCGGCCGGAGCGCGGGCCCCGGGGAAGCGCGCCGGTCCTACCGGTCACACCGGAGCCGAACTGACCGCCGTCCACCACGGTTCGCCCGCCCACCTACGAGGACCCGCGCTGGTCAGCGACTCCCCTGGACGGTCACTCTTGTGAGGCCGAACGCCCGGTGGACGCTCTTTTGCGCCCTGTTGAGGGCACGGTCGCGCAGGGACAATACGGCGCATGAACCAGCAGGAGGCCGGGTGCGGCCAGGAGGACGACTGGTGGCGGGAGTTGTACGGCGAGGGAGGGGGAGACGACGCGCCGGGGCGCGCCGCGGTACGCGACGCCGGGCCGGCCGACACCCCGGACACCCTCGATGACCGGGTCGCCTCGGCGCTCCGGGCGGTGGCCGCGCCGCGCCGGGCGGTCCCGAGGCGCCAGCCCCCAGCGGCCCGCCCGACGGCGTCCCCGTCGGCGCCGATCCCGCTCCAGGCCACCGGGCCGGGCCACCGCCCGGCGCCTGCCGCCCCGCCGGTCGCCCCGTCCGCGCCGGAGCCGCCCCGTGACATCCCAGCCCCGGCCGGCACCGGCACCCCGGACGACCGCCCGCCGCTCTCCGGCGAGCTGGGCACCCTGCCCGCCGCCGACCCGGCCGCCCTCGACGACCTGGTGCCGGACACCGCGCTGGACGGCGCCCGGTACGGCTCACTGACCCTGCTCGCCGCCTCCCGGCGCGGCGACCTCGCCCGCCACCGCGGCGACGTACGCCGCGACGCGCTGCTCACCGCCCGCTTCGGCGCCGGCCGGCACGCCCTGATCCTGGTCGCCGTCGCCACCGGCCGCCCCGCCGCCGAGGGCGGCCACCGCGCCGCCCAGGAAGCCTGCGCCCGCATCGGCGGCGCGGTCGGCCGCAGCTACACCCGACTGGCCGAGGACATCCGTACGGACCACCGCAGCGCCCTCAAGTCCGGGCTCCAGCGGCTCACCGACCGCAGCTACGGCAGGCTGCGCGACCGGACACCGGAGCCCGACGACGCATCGGAGCGGTACACCCCCGCACTCCGCTGCCTGCTGCTGCCCGCCGACCCGGACTGCCGGACCCGGGTGTTCTTCGGCGTCGGCGCGGGCGGTCTCTTCCGGCTCCGCGACGGCGCCTGGGAGGACTTGGCGCCCGCGGTACCGGACCAGGCCGCCAAGGCGGGACCGGACGACGGTGCCGACGGTGCCGAGCCGTTCCTCTTCCGTACCGCCTTCGCCCGTCCGGGGGACACCCTGCTGCTGTGCAGCGCCGGCCTCGCCGAGCCCCTCCAGCAGGACCCCGGGTTCGCCGCCCGGCTGGCCGGCGAGTGGTCCGCCGCCGCGCCTCCGGACCCGGTGTCCTTCCTCGCCGCCGCACAACGTCCCGTGGCGGGCCACCCGAAGGACCGTACGGCCGTCGGGGTGTGGGAGTCCTAGGACCTGTCGTCAAACTCCCGTCGTTCGCCCGAAGGGCGGCCCCGCGGCGTCTGGTGCGTGCGATCGCAAGGCGGAGGGTCGCCCCGATAC